>JBQEQW010000039.1:0-48747 GCA_052043535.1 Anaplasma sp. | reverse complement strand
CAGCAAGCCGTCCTGCACAGGTGTGCAGAGCAGATTTCGCTGCTTAGTGTCAGACCAGGGGCCAACGCACTTGTAGGCAAAGCACTAACAGGCATAGTGTGTGTGGTACTCAGACTTCAGGAACTCAGGACAAAAACAGCTCCTTCTCTCGAGGTGCCGTACGAGTTTTTAGAAAATGCGGCAAAGTCACTAGAATATACACTGCGCATACGCTCGGCAGCGGGAGGAGTGCGCGCTTCAATTGACAAGAAGCGTTTGCAAGAAGTTATACGGGGGCAGGCAGCGCTGTGCACTTCGCAGGAGACTGCTGACAAGTGCAAAATCGCCAGTGGAGCCGATATCGCTCTCATGTTCAAAATGATAATATCGGAACACAACGCAACCCACTTGGAGAACTCTTGCAACGGAGAGCGTGCTTCCCCGCTTTCGCTAATTAAGGAAATAGCAGAGGAAGCCCAAGTTAGCGTAGAAGGCAGCTGTAAAGGTACCAAGCGGGATGAGGGAAGCATCTCCTTGCCCGCCACATTCATATATGACCTGCTATCTCGGTACTCACAAGTAATACGCCTCAGCGCCGCAATTGAGGGCGTTAGTGTTGAGGTGCCTCAGCAGGAGACCATCATGGGCATTGTCCGCACTCTGTTTCCTGAAGAGCAACACGGTGAACGCATAACGCTCTCCAACGCGGCAGGGATTGTGAGCGCCTTTGGAGAGGTAAGCACGATACTTAGAAATCAGGTGCAGGAGTACTCCGCATCTGTAGCTACAAGACCTATAGCAGAGATGAAGACGTCGCTTGACCTTGTAAGGGAAGTCGTTGAAGGAGGTACGCAGACCCCTGACAGAACCGGAAAGGGGGATGGTGTACGCATTACACTCGTTGAGGATGACAATGTAGTTGTACCAAGCGCAGTAGCACACAGCGCGATTTTGGCGTCGATGCTCGCTACACAGAACGCAGTGATTTCCCAAATGGGGGAAAAGGCACGTTCCCTGCCACGTTTCACAGCTGAGTACATTGGCGGGCTCGTGGGCAAGAAATTCCCTGCCATCAGCGAACAGTTGGTTGAGCTGTCTTTGGAACACATAGCGGATGTGTACAAGGAGTTTGAGCGTGCGTTGCAACAAAACAGCACCTACACTGCAGGGCACATAAAAATCCCTGATGGGTTTGTTGCAAAAATATCGAACATAGTGGAATCTGTCGCTAGGAAAAATGCTGTCGAAGGGGCAGAGTCTGTTGTCCACGAGCAGATAAGGGGCAAGGTATACACTGCGTGCGTTATTGCTCTCCACAAGGAACATTACAAGAGTGCAATTCTCCCCACCCTCCGGGACATGGTGGCAAGTATACAGGGCAAGCATGCAGAAGTCAGTGATGTACAACTAGAAAAGGCAGCAGAGTATGTAGTCTCCTTGGTTGAAGATAGTTGGGGCACGGAAAATGTGCCTGCCGAGACGCTGAATCGGGGCATTGCATCCATCATCGAGACATTGTTCCCCGCCGAAAGCGCTGCAGATACCTCACAAGTCGGTGAAAAGGAAGGCTTGGGGGGTTCTTCTTCGCGTAATGATTCCATGTATCACCTCTTAAAGGCACACAAGGGCCTGCAGGACATGGTAAACAGTGACTCCTGCAGGCTTTCGGACGGAGACGTAGCGCGCCTTGCTGAAGGAATCTTGAGTGCACGGAAGTGCGTACTCGATCTCCTGCATCGCGATACAAAAGCAACAGAGCAATATAGCGGAGAGGAAGAGAGCGTTATCCCCGAAGGAGTACCGCACTCGGAAAAGATTTTCGCCATATTACATGACGTTGAAAGCCTGCTGGTGAAAATAATGGATGATAACAGTCAGCTTGCACCGGAAGTCAAGGAGCTCGTCAGCTCGGCACATGGCAGAATAGGTGAAGTGTTAGCAAGCGCTGAGAGCAGTGGCAAAATTGCCATCACGCACATGAAAAAAGTTGTACGGGACGTTGCCAAGACGCTTTTCTCCCCCGTCACCTTGAGGAAATGCCCCTTAGACATGCAGCAAAATGAAACCTACACTATCTGGGCTGTGTGCGGGAATCTTGCGGTCCTCGCACACTTGATAGAGGCATATTCGTCCGAGGATATAACACTACAAGCAGGAAAGAGTGTCCCTGGTAAAACCCCAAACGCGCCAGGTAGGGGGAAAGATAAGATCAACAGAAGTGCAGATGTCGAACTGGAAAAACATTCCGCCGCAATACATGGGAAACTCTTAAAACATCTGCGTCAGTCCGTAACGTTGTTGCGCGGAGTATGGTCGTTATGTACCCAGGACAAAAGGATGCGGGAAAAGTATGCAATACACGGCATCTATTTAGTCAAAAAGCTTGATGATGCCCTGAGCTGTCTTGAGCAAGCTATGGAGATTGTGCACAGCCCGTCTCTTGAGGAGGACAGCAGCGCCGAAGCTCGTAGTGCTGCCATTGCGAGGATAAAGGAACACATAGAGCGCAGCGCAGTAAGTTGCATCTTGTCCTCTGCTAGGGCATACGCGGTATCGCTGCCAGGTAGGATTTTCAACGCGCTATCCGGCTCAGGTTACAGCGTGTTGTCTGCACTGATTGAGCTGAGGAGGTCGCTCGGTGAGGACATGAGACATACAAAAGTTCCTCCAGAGAGCAAAGCAGCGTTGGCACAGGTTTCGACAATGATATCCCTCGCCAAAGAGTCAATGGAAGCAATGGTGGACCCAGCTGAGGCAGACCCCAAACATGTGCGTGAAACTCACAGCTGGTCGTTGCGATCGCTGGATGCGGTCGAGTACCTGCTACAGTTCATCAACCATTGGCTCTTTGCCGCTGGGCAGGAGGGCTACGTCAAGATCATGAGCAATGTCTCGGAACAGCTTAAAATCTGTCAAGACAACTTGGAGAGCTTTAAGCACTGCAACAGTAAAAATGCCCTGCTGCACAAGAAGATAGCCGAACTTACTGTTCGCGTAGCTAGAGATCTCGTAGATGAACGCATACTTCAAAAAGTGGATACCCAAGAAATCCTGAACAGATGGGCGCCACAAGAAGGTGACGCAAAGCACGCAAGAGATCTCGCAATCGCAACAGTACGTATGCATGAAGCTACGGCGAATGTTCGAGAGCTTGCGGATGTAATGTACACAATAGACGCAGAAGGAAATACCATACCCGAGATAAGCGCGGCGGAAATATTGTGCAAGACAGTTTACGCAGAGGCAAAACCCAACTTCAACAGCGTATCACATGAGGAAGTGTCAAAATCGCTCGATTTGCTCATCGCAGATACACAAAGTCTTATGGGCAAGCTTAAAAACGTCACTTTAAAACTTGCGAACTCGACTTCGTTGGCTGAAGCACGCGAGCTCATATGGAATGACATTGCCTTTATCATTGACGTATCCAGTAAGAAGCGTAGCACAGTTGCATCTGAAGAGATACAGCAGTTGTTCGCGAAAACCGCAACATTGGTTGAAAGCGTACGCGACGCTCTTCCAACATCATTAAGCAAGGCACAGCAAGCACCAGCGGATGATCAGGAAGTTGCTGCGCAGGATCCCCCTTTCGCCACTGCACAGGAGGAAAGTGGCAGTCACACGGAGCATGGGGAGGCACCTCAAAAATACAGCGTACTTTCGGAAGAGTTTAGAACTATCCTGAATACGTCTTTCAAGCTGTCCGAGCAGGAGGCTGCTGCCCCTGAGATCTTAGACGGATATGCTAGGATCAGTAAAATCTCGGTAGACCTTGACAGGGCTGCGGAACTACTGAGAAACACATCCAGTTTTGGTGAAGATTTGGAGCAGACGAAGCTCCTTGCGGTGACGGCGTTCTCGAATGCTGTTACTCTACTGGCACTGCTTGAAAAGCAACACGGGGGCTGCATACCACAAAATAGCAGCATCACCCTCAGCAACAGTGATGTGTTACACAAGGCCGTGGACAAATACGGGATGGAAGCCGCTGGACCCGTGGTTGCAAAGTTTGAAATCATTGTCTCGCAACTCGCGCTCCGTACGGCGGTGGACGATCTACGGCACACGGTTCAGGTGCTCTCGGCCCGCGAGGAGGTAAATCTTGAGCGAGTGAAACAGGCTAAACAGGTTTTACAGGTGGTGCTAGACAACTCGCTGGCACTGTTGGAGGATGTTACAAAAAGGACCGACAACCTCATTAATGCATCTATGTTTGCGAAAAAGTTTGAAGAAGTCGTTGGTCAAGGACTAAGGGCAGCATCAGCTCGCGCGCTTGAATTTGGGTACAACAGAAGGGGCTACTCCGGGCTTTTAGAGTCGATGAGGAATATACAAGGCTCTCTCGGAAAGCAGCGCAAATTGGCGGCAAATCACGATCTCCTGGAGAACATGATATACATAGGGGATCTCGGATCCGTGTCTTTCTTGTGCGAGAACACAGAGTTTCCCGATGCTTTATGCTTTGAGAAGGTGGTGAACACCATAGCAGGAGCAATGCGCAAAGGGGCAATCCCCGCAGATGCCGCATTAGCGCTCATAAAAACAGTAACCGATATCAGGGACGAATCCCTACAAAGGGGGGGGGCAGCCTCTGCAAAACAACAGGTCAGGGGTGATATTACTCAGATAGTCACAGCCTTCTATGAACAAGGACACGAAGGTGGCCTAAAGTTTCTGAGACAAAAATACAACAAACATGACGTCAACGCAAAAAAAGTTGAAACCGCTATGTTGGGCAGGCTTACTACCCAACGGCAGATCACTGCCATGGAGGAGATACTGCTGCAAGGTCCAGAACGGTGGGTGTTCTCTGACCTCGACAATGATGAAAAGTGTCCGACAAGCAAGCGGCAAGCGTCAGGGAATGCATCCGAAGCTCAGCGTGGTATAGAGTGCGTGATGTCGTACATAAAGTCACAACTGCACACACGCAAGAACCCACGGCGTGGGGGGGGCTGGCCCACTCGAAAGGTGTCCTCTCCGTCCTTCTGGAGGCGATGTGGAGACGCAATCAACTGTTTGGTTACCCAAACAGCGTACATCTTCCGGCTGTTGTATCGTGGAGGGCCTGGAAGCAATGATTTGTTTTTGACCAGGTTAAGGAAGGCTTCCGAGGCTTTCTTTTACATGCTGGTCTCCGTCATACTTTTCGTCTTCGCAAAGAGGCCGATTTGCCTTTCCGGCGCTGAAGAGGTGAAAAGCGATCAGGTACGGCGGACCGAGAGGGGTACTATGGTTACGAAAGAAGGACACGCAGCGAGCGGCCATAATGTTGACTGTGTTGACGCAAAGGATACCTCGCCAATGCGAGGCAAAGTGCCTCTGAGAAAAGGAAGCCCAAATCCGAAGAACGCGGAAATGAATGGTCATGAGCAGAAAATCATGGGGGATGGGCAGCCATCTCTATCGACCGCTTCACGAAACTTCAGCGTTTCACCCGTGGTACTTCAGGGAAGACATGAGAGTATAAAGTAGAACACAGGGGAAGGGTGCATACATTCAAGTTGAAATACGTTTTGACAATCAATAGGTAATCGTCATGGTAAATTTTATTCGGAACAGCCCAATATTTCGGCTTGTTAGAGTGCTAGAAAGGGCAAGATCGGATCTTGCTGCATGTTGGCGCTCGTATGAGGGGACAAATTTTTTCGAGAGGATGTGCTTTTGCGCCAGAAGCTTTGGCCCAATAGTCACAGCAGCTCATGCATCGGACCAGAAAGTAAGTGAGTCCCTGTCGGAACAGGACGTCCACAAACAAACCGTGGAAGATACAATAAACCCACAGTCTTCCCAAGTGGGCAAAGCACCCGAGGAGGAGGCTATTCATCACGACACCGACAAGACACACTAAAAGGTGAGCAGCTGCTAGGACAGGCCCGTAATCAGCTAGATCTCATTGGCTGCAGTCGGTGGCTCCTTTCCTACAGCGGCGTAGAGCAGGGGGTTAGCGCTTCTACTAAGCGTGCTGCCATATTAGGTAGGATGTCACAACGCAACAGGAGCCCTTCAGTGTGTAATCACGCCACGTGTAGTGTTGTGCCGCGCTGTATGGCACACGTGCGCATCATTGGAACAGTAACTGTTTTCTAGCTGCAGTGGGCGCTCCTATAAAGTGCACCACGGCTACATCTGCGTGCAACTATGTCTTCTACTTTTCAACTATGAAGGCGATATCCCCAATTCATCGCGTGGAGTTTGAGCCACAATTCCCGGATCAGTGTTGCAACTCTGCAGAGAGGAGGCCGGCCTCATAGACATATACACGCATAAAAAACCCAGTGCCCCCCTTCCCACAGGGTCCCTAGACATCAGCAAGGGGGAAATGCTGCGCACCAAACAACCGGGCGGCGCAACCATCCTCCTAGTGGTCCGAAAACATACGCAAGGAGTTGCAACTGAACTACATATGTGCAGGAACAGCACATGCATCCCCGGGCCCTTCATATTTTTGCCACACATGGCGACTACGCTGCGCCCGCTGAATCTTGCTTTTTATGGGCCAGAGAAGAAACTGCGGTGTTGGTTGGCTAGGATGCAATACGAAAAAACCACTTCGAAATCTCAGAAGAGCGTCTCTTCATAAGATCGTGCTTCCACTCAAGACATCTATCGAGTTCCAAAAAGACCGAGTCAAGCCTCTCCAATGTGTGCGGGCTACCGTTGAACAAGATCCCTGCACTCTCCTCCCGCATCCGCAAGCGCACCTCCTCAAGCAATATCAGCAACTCCCCCTCTATGCCTTGCAGATCTTTAAATTTTTGCTCATCCAACGAGCGTAGGCATTCTATCTCCCTTTTAATCACGGAAATAATCTGCATGGTAAGCTCTGTGATGTATTCTAGAGACCGCTGCATCGCCTACGCCAGATCAAGATTACGGATCTAGCTTCTCCGGAAAAGCTTAATCTTCTATTGACGCCCATCCCCAAAACCTACATGCCATCTATCTGGGGTCCGCGTGCAACTCCACCTTTGCGCCTTTTACCTATAAGGATGGTATCCCTAATCCGTCGTGGGAAGTGGAGACGCAGTCCTAAATCAGTGTTGTAAACTCTACAGAAAAAGGGGCAGCAGACAGCGTCGCTGCTTTCTAGTAGCGGACAGACGCAACATATAGAGTTGCACTGCAGCCATTGACGCCTTGCGGTTAACTGGCAACTCGTAATTTTATCAGGAAGTGTTTTTGGACCTCGCGAAACGCTTGCGGTCGTTCGGGTTCAGAAACCTTTTCCTCAACCTTACAGATTTCGGGGTACACTCCACAAGCTCATCATCGTTGATGAACCCTATCATCTCCTCTAACGTCATCAACTTTGGTGGAACCAATCTCACAGCCTCATCTGCACCTGCAGCCCTAACATTGGTCAGCTGCTTCCCTTTGAGGACATTGACGTCAATGTCATTGTTCCTGCTGTGCAACCCAACTATCATCCCCGCATAAACCTTCTCCTGAGGCTTGATAAACATCATGCCCCTATCCTGCAAATTAAAAATGGCATATGCTACAGCCTCACCCTGCCCCGTGGAAATCAGCACGCCATTCGTCCTGCCGGGAATGTCGCCCTTATGAGGCACGTAGCCATGAAACAGGCGGTTCATAATACCGGTCCCCCGGGAGTCAGTGAGAAACTCGCCATGATAGCCGATAAGCCCTCTGGAAGGGATGACGAACACCATCCTAACTCTGCCCTTGCCCGAAGGGGACATGTCCTGCATATCACCCTTGCGGAAGCTGAGTTTCTCCATGATCACACCGCTATACTCCTCGTCTACGTCTATGATCACCTCTTCCACGGGCTCAAGGACAGCGGAACCTTCCTTCTTAAGCAGCACACGCGGGCGAGAAACAGAAAGTTCAAACCCTTCGCGCCGCATTGTTTCAATCAATATGCCGAGCTGCAACTCTCCCCTACCTCCGACCTCGTAAGAGTCGCTCCGATCACCCTCTTTTACCGTAATCGCAACGTTGGTCTCGGCCTCGGACAACAGCCTGTTTTTGATAACAGTAGACGTCAGCTTGGTCCCCTCGGTACCAGCAAGTGGGGAGTCATTTACACCTATGGTGACTGCCATCGTCGGGGGATCAACGGGAGTAGATTCTATGGGCACAGCCACAGCAACATCAACAATGCTATCCGCGACAGACGCTTCTTCGAGCCCAGCAACGGCTATTATATCCCCTGCACTTGCCTCCTCCACGGGCACCCGCTTTAGACCAGAAAAAGAAAGTAGCTTGGTCAACCTGCCACTTTCTACAACCTTGCCGTCCAGATTTAAAACTTTCACTGAAGAGTTGATTTTCGCCCTACCCTGGTATATCTTGCCGGTGAGTACCCGTCCCAGGAACTTATCCGACTCCAGCATGGTAAGCAGCATAGCAAATGGCGCCTCACAGTCGTACTGCGCGGGCTTTATGTGCTCCAAAATAGCCTCAAACAAGGGTGCTAGATTCTTCTTCTCCTCCGATAAATCGTTGACGCACCAACCATCCCTGCCCGAAGCATAAAGCACGGGAAAATCTAGCTGCTCACTGGTGGCATTTAGGTTCATGAAGAGCTCGTACACCTCATCCAACACCTCATTCACCCTACTATCTGGACGATCAACCTTGTTCACAACAACTATTGGCAGCAAACCTGCTTGTAGTGCCTTGGAGAGCACAAATTTGGTTTGCGGCATAGGACCTTCGGAAGCATCAACAAGCATGAGCACCCCGTCAGCCATGGACAGCACCCTCTCTACTTCCCCGCCAAAATCCGCATGGCCTGGGGTGTCGATCACATTTATCTTGTGGCTCCTCCAGGTTATGGCAGTACACTTGGCAAGAATGGTAATCCCGCGCTCACGCTCGAGATCACTGCTATCCATAACCCGCTCGACAACCTCTTGATTATCTCTTAGGGCACCGCTCTGTCCGAGCATGCTGTCCAGGAGTGTGGTTTTTCCGTGGTCCACATGCGCAACGATAGCCAAATTACGAACAGACTCGTAATTACCAGACATAGACCCCTCCAGAGAGCAATGGGATAAATCTATAGGATCCAATCAAATAATCAACGACAAAAACTGATTCAGCGTCACTTATTGCGCAACGCTATCAACAGATCTTCCAAAGAACTCGTATGAAAAATCCTCCGCTTCGGGGTCAAACTTCACTTCAACCCTCCCTCCTGCGGTCAATTTGCCAAACAGCATCTCGAGTGCAAGGTGCTTCTTGATCTTCTGTGCGATAATGCTCTGTGCCTTCCGCGCACCGTATCCTTCCTCCTGCCCCATTTTGGTGAGGAATTGTAGGGACTCTTTGTCTATGCTCATATCTACATCTTTCCTTAAAAGCTGCTCCCTGAGCTCGACGATGAATTTATCTACCACCTTTGCCATCACTTCTGCATCCAGGTATGCAAAAGGTACTACCGCGTCCAGCCTGTTGCAGAATTCCGGACCGAAGACTTTTTCTATGGCCTCTAGCTCGCTACCAAGGTTGAAACTACGATCGCGGTCAAACCCAACAGCGTTGCGCCCAAACTCCACAGCACCGGCGTTGGTGGTCAGTATTATCACAACGTTACGGAAACTAACCTTCCGTCCGTACGTGTCAGTAATGTATCCATAGTCCATAATCTGTAGCAGAATGTTATACACGCTACTGTGCGCCTTTTCTATCTCATCAAGAAGCAACACACTGTACTGATTACGCGCTATGGTATCGGTGAGCAACCCGCCTTGCTCATACCCCACATACCCAGGAGGAGAGCCTATCATCCGGGCAACGGTGTGGGATTCCATGTATTCAGACATGTCAAACCGCACTAGCTTCATCCCCATACTCTTTGCCAGTTGTTTGACCAATTCCGTCTTACCAACCCCAGTGGGACCAGCCAACAGATAACTCGCCAACGGCTTTTGATGACTTCTCAATCCGGCTTTGGCAATTCTTATTGCATCCACAATCTGAGCGATGGCCACGTCCTGACCGAAGATGACTTTCCTCAGGTCCTCCTCTAGATTCTTCACCTTGTACGCATCGCTCGCAAAAAAATTATCGCACGGTATCTCGGTGATCCGGGAAATTATCGCCTCTATGTCCCTTCCTGTGACTATTTTACCATTTTTATGTGAGCGCAGCTTCGTGTAAACCCCCGCCTCGTCGAGTACATCAACGGCCTTATCTGGCAGCATCCTGCCCGATATGTATCTATCGGATAGTTCTGCAGCGTACCTTACGGCCTGGCTAGTGTAGTGAACATCGTGGTATATTTCATAGTAGGACTTTATACCATTCAGTATCTGAACGGTTTCCTCAACTGTAGACTCCTCAACGTTGATCTTCTGATAACGCCTCGCTAGGGCTCGATCCTTCTCAAAATTCCCGTTGTACTCTTTATACGTCGTAGCCCCTATACACCTGATGGAGCCACGGGCGAGTGCGGGTTTGAGCAAGTTACTTGCATCCAACGGGCTACCACTGGTTGAACCCGCACCTATAATCGTGTGAATCTCGTCAATAAACAAAACTGCGTCCTTTTTGTTCTCTATGGCCCGGATTACCGATTTAATTCGCTCTTCGAAGTCCCCGCGATACCTGGTACCTGCAAGCAAGGAACCCATGTCCAGGGAGTATATCTCTACGCACTTGAGCTGCGGTACTATATTGCCCTCGACGATCCTGAGAGCTAATCCCTCAACTATAGCCGTTTTTCCTACACCAGAATCCCCAACATACAGTGGATTATTTTTTCTACGACGCAATAGGACTTCAATCGTCCTTTCTTGCTCGTACTGCCTGCCAATGACGTAGTCTATCTTCCCTTCCCTAGCTAGGGCGTTGAGATTGACACAATAGGCTTCCAGGCTTTCGCCATCTTTGGAAACCGCATCCCTTGCCACACTGGGAAACCCGACAGCACCGCGGTTATGGAAGTCCATGTCCTTGTTAAGGTCGTGCTGATCGTACAGCTCATCTGGATGTTTGTTGTTGGAAATGCAACTGACAACATCAATGTATTTAACGTTGTGTTCACTCAAAAAAGAAACGCTGTACGAGTTCTTTTCCAGGAAAATCTCCGCCAGGACGTTCACCCCGTTTACTTCATCCCTGCCGGACGCATGGGCGTGAACCACGGCCCTGTGCACCACCTTCTCGAAAGCAGCGCTGGGCCTCACCTCAGCAATGCTTTGGATCACGATGGACACTTCGTACCTCAGGAAGTTGATTATAGTGCCCCTCAACCTGTCTATGGACACTCTGCACATGTACAGAACGCGCCGAACATCTGGATCATCAGTCAAAGCTAACAACAAGTGTTCCAAGGTTGCGCATTCGTGGCGAAAGTCAAATGCTATGGACAGAGCCCTGTGCAAGCTCGCTTCGAGGTTCCTTGACAACACGTAAACTACATCCCCAACTTCCGGCGCTCAGGGTACCATCTAAGCATTAAAATACATTGAAAACAAAATGGGATCAGAAGGGCAAAAAAGTGTATACTAACCAGTGGATTGGGCCCTATGGCCGTGGATAACGTACTGATGATGAACTTTTCTTACAACAGCTTAGCAGAGTTTTCTACCCTGTTCTTTTTGGAGATTATCTTGGGCGTAGATAATCTAGTATTCATAGCTTTAGTGACATCCAAACTCCCAGGTAGCCTACGCAACAACGCGCGTACTTGTGGTATCAGTTTGGCGTTGGTAATGCGTTTTGCCATGCTGTTCGGAGCGTCGATTTTGGCGTCGATGGACGAACAATTAATTCCCCTACGGTATGTGCAACTCTCCTACAGAGAAGCGTTCTTCCTCGCTGGTGGTGGGCTTTTGATATACAAGAGCATGAAAGAGATGTACTTGGAGATTGCCCTCTCGAAGGCGTGTGCTGCAGTTGGTACTCCGTCCAGTTTCCTATCGGTAATATGGCAGGTAGTTTTCATAGACATCATACTGTCCTTGGACTCCGTGGTGTCTGCGGTGGGGATTACAGACAACGTATTACTCGTAGGCGTCGTATTCTTCATATACGCAATGATAGCGCTTTTTCTATCCAAAGAAGTTTCAGAAATTGTGAAAAAAAATGAAAACATCAAAATAATTGCGCTACTGTTTATGGGGGCGTTGGGAGCGCTATTGTTTTTGGATGGCTTAGGAATCAAAATTTCCCACAATTATTTGTACTCTACAGTGCTTTTCCCCGCGATCATAGAGGCAGTGAATGAATTAAAAAAGAAGAGGCGGCTCAGTGGGCCAAAAAAGGAGTAGTGGGGGTTTAGCAGGACAGCACCTACGGTGACCAACCCACTGCACTTGGGGCGTTTGCACACCCGGACACCAGGGCATATCACTAACTCCACATCACCTCACAGCAACTGTCCTGACGGCGGAGACTTATTTTAGGGAAACCATAACCTCGCTTACCCGCAAAAAGTTGTCGTACTCCGCATCCAACCTGAAGCATAACCTGGGAACATAACGCAGCTTCAGATACTTGAACATGGACCTTCTGATGGCACCGGATACATCGTTAAGCGCATTTATCATATCATTCCTGGCTTCGGGCTCACCCCTCACTACCACGAAAACAGTGGCATTTCGCGCATCCTCACTGACCTTAACACCGGAAATAGACACAGTGGCACTAAGGTCGGACAGCTCCCGTATGAACAGCTGGGCAAGAGCCCTCTTCAGTACGGACGCAACCTTCAGACTACGAAATCCACCTGGGGCAGCTGAAAACATCGTCACTCCACCACTCTAGCATGCTCCACCGTCTCAAAGACTGTCACAGTATCACCCGCAACCACATCCTTAACCCCCTCTATTAAAACACCGCATTCCAGGCCATGGTTGACTTCTTTCACGTCGTCTTTGAATCTCCTAAGGGCCTTCACCTCACCATTACACACGGCGGAACCACCCCTGTAAATCCTGATAGACGCACCTCTGGTGATTGAACCCTCGGAAACGTAACAACCAACAACAACCCCCCCCTTGCTGCTGGAGAATACCTCCCTGATTGTCAACAGCCCCACCCGTACTTCCTGCACAATAGGCTTCAACTTCCCACATACTACACTCTTGACATCGTCTATCAGATCATAGATCACGCGATGGTGCCGTATATCAACATCCTTGCGCCTGACCAACTCCTTTGCATGCACATCCACCTTGACATTAAAGGCCAGGATCACAGCGGAAGACGCCTCGGCGAGCAAGATGTCAGACTTGGTCACGTCACCAATGTCCTTATGCAGAATATTGAACTTGACCTCTTTATGCTCTATTTGCCTCATAGAAGACGAAATGGCTTCCAGAGAGCCTGCAACATCAGCCTTGAGTATCATGTTAACCTCTTCGGCCGCATCTCCTGCAACAGGAAACACAGGAGCGCCAACAGTGCCGCGTTTACGTGCTTCTCGAGAAGAATCTATTTCAGCCCTACGTTCTAGCAAGTCCCTGGCATGCTTTTCGGACTGCATCACCGTAAAGATATCCCCAACCTTCGGTACAGTGTTGAGACCCAGAACCCGCACCGGAGCTGAAGGCAGCGCCAAGTCAATGCTGCGATCACCGTCGTCAAACATATTTCTGACCTTTCCAAAGGCACTACCCCCGGCGACCACCATATTCCCCTTCTTCAGCGTCCCCTTTTGCACTATGACAGTTGCAACAGCACCACAATTTCGCTCAATTTTTGACTCTATAACAATACCCTGAGCCCTACATCCAACCGGAGCTTTCAACTCTAACATTTCGGCCAAAAGCAATATGCTAGCCTTTAACTTGTCCAAATTCTCCCCTGTCTTCGCAGACACCGGCACGATCATAACGTCCCCGCCCAGTTTCTCAGGAATCACACCGTGCTGAAGCAGGTCGTTCGTAATTTTTTCGACATTAGCGTCGCTTTTGTCTATTTTGTTTACCGCGACCACCATGGACACACCTGCAGCCTTAACGTGGTTTATGGACTCTATGGTCTGGGGCATCACTCCATCGTCAGCAGCGACCACTAGCACCACTATATCAGTAACATTAGCACCCCTAGCGCGCATATCGGAAAACGCCTCATGTCCAGGAGTATCGAGGAAAGTGATCTTTTTACCACCAACATCAATCTGATACGCACCAATATGCTGAGTAATGCCCCTAAATTCCTTCGCAGCAACATTAGACTCACGCAACACATCGAGCAAAGAAGTCTTCCCGTGGTCTACGTGCCCCATAACCGTCACAACCGGAGGCCGGGGTTCTAATTCATAATTTCCGTCACAAATGTCAGACAGATCTCTCTCCATCTGGGTTTTGCTTACCACCCTGGGGCGGTGACCAAACTTCTTAGCAACCTCGCTCGCCACATCAGATTCAATTAAAGTATTATTCTTGGCCTCAATGCCCATGCGTGACAACACCCTTAGAACGTCGTTTACCTTTTCAGCCATGGCACTCGCCAGACTCTTGACTTCTATCTCATCCGGGACAATGACATCCCTGGATACCCTGCGCTCATTCCTGGCACTGCCGCCACCTTTGCGTCGAGACGATGACCGCAAGACATACTTTTCCTCCACACCACTGAGAGCGTTTTCTATGTCCAATTTTATGTGCTTGCTAGAGACCCGGGAGACAGCAGCTTTCTTTACTCCCCCACCTCCTTCTCTCTCCTTGGTAGGCCGATTCCCGACAGTACTAAGGGAATACTTTTTACCCCTATCATCATAGACACCCTTGCCGGCACGCGCACCCCCAGCACGATGGTCAGCAACCACAGCTGCCTCCCCCGCACCCGCGGGATCTGCAGCCCCCACAGTAGCGATTTCCGATGAAGATGCCGGCTTCTCTTCAGTGTTAGGCTCCTCAACGGGGCTGCTCCGGCGTAGAGCCTCCTCCGCCTCATCCCGAAGCTTTCTGGCCTCCTCTTCCTGAGCGCTGATACTATCAGCCGTATTTATCGCATTTATCCTGGAAAGCTGCTCCTTGGCCGTAAGACCACCTGCAGGGCGCCCACTACCGCGTCTATTTCTGCCATCAGCAACGGACCCGTAGGTCGCACCACTCTCGGTAGGAGCAACACCAACCCTCCTCTTCTTGCTACGAACTTCAACAGTCATGAACGGCTTACCGGCAGAAGAGGCTTTGGTGGTTGCCAGAGCTGATGGTGCCCTCAGCTTATCACCGAGCTTTAAAGTAAGACGTTCGCGACCACCAGATGTGCCACAGTCTCCTCCAAACTTCTCAACATCACTCATCAGCCGTACCCAAACTAAACCCACCCAACTCGCCTACGAGACTCCAGAATAATGGAGTCAACCTGCTCTTTACTTAATCTAACCTTGGGCACAATATCATAAAACTCATCAGTGCACATTGAGGCGATGTCTTCCATGTTTCTTACGCCACCCTCACACAACCTCACAAGATCCTCTATCCCCAAATGCGGCAGTTCCAGCACCTCCTCACTAACAGACAGATCCTTCAATACCTTTAGCGCCTCCTCGCGTCTGAAAGCCAGGTACTCCGAAGCTCTCCTTTTGAGCTCTATCGCAATCTCCTCATTAAACCCCTCTATAGCGGTAATCTCGGCAACCCCAACCTTGTCCAGATCCTCAATAGTAGAAAAGCCCTCACTAACCAGAAGTTGCCCAATAATCTCCTCAACATCAAGCCCATCAACGAAAACCTCAGCACCAGAGCTGAGTTCCTTAGCCTTCCTCGTGGACTCGGTCTCATCCCCAATGACATCAATATCCCAGCCGACTAACTCCGAAGCGAGCCGGATGTTTTGGCCATATCTACCTATAGCCAAGCTTACCTGGTTCTCCGGAACTACCAGCTCCATCTTCCCAACATCCTCATCAATAATGACCTTAACAACCTCAGCAGGCGCTATGGCACTGACAACAAACTTCGCCAGATCAGACGAGTACAAAACAACGTCAATTTTCTCCCCGTGAAGCTCAGAGACTATGTTCTGTATCCTAACTCCGCGCGCACCTATGCACGCACCAACCGGATCCACGTTCTTATCTGAAGAGAACACCGCCACCTTAGACCTTGAACCAGGATCCCTGGCCAGAGCTCTGATAGTGACAATTCCGTCGTACACCTCAGGGATTTCTTGCCTAAAAAGCAACTCCATAAACCGCTTGCTCACCCTGGAAAGGAAAATCTGGGGTCCGGAGAGCTCCTCACGACGCACCTCCTCCACATGAGCCTTTACTCTATCATTCGGACGGAAGGCCTCACCCCTTATGGTGTTATAGACCGGAAGATAGCCCTCACTGCCGTTAAGATCCACCACGACGTTGTTGTATTCCACTCTCTTGACAACACCGTACACCAGATCGCCTACGCGGTCCTTAAACTCTTCGTACTGCCTCTTACGCTCCTGCACCATAATCAGCTGAGCAACCTTCTGTCTCGCGACCTTGGCGGAGTTGTAATCCACATCCACAGGGGGCAGCGGCTCCAGCAACATATCACCAACCTTGACCGACTTCCCTTCGGCAATAGCATCGGAAACCCTGACCAACTTGTACTTGTCTACCTCCCCAGGCGCGATCCCATACTGCTCCCCGTCAAAGTCCATGTCATCCGGCACCACAAGGACCTGCCTAGAAACCGAGATAACACCGGTTTTCCTGTCTATGGACGCCTTGATTTTGCAATCACCATATTTACCGCGACTAACCAGCTCAAGAGCCTGTTCTATGGCTTCCACCACCACATCTAGGTTTAGCCCTTTCTGCTCAGCAACGTCCCTGGCAACCCTAATCAGCTCCAAATTATCAAAATTATAAAAACTCACCATAAAACCCCTTGCACGAGCCAGAAACACTTGTGACTACACCCTGATGGCAGAAGTGACGCTCTTGCACAGCACGCCACGGTGATTCTACGTGTGGGGCCGCTTCCAGTCAAGATATTTCTCCACCCTGGCCAGTTAGAACTCAGTGTAGCATCTCGGACACACAGCTGCCTTGTGATCAGAGCTCCGCGACACACTACCCCACAACGGAATCAGCCATACCACAAATAATACCCCTTCCTTCAGGAGTTCGCAATTCCATGCACCATGAAGGCAGTTAGCAAAACTGGTACACTACTTCCGATCACTTGAACCTTGGGAGGAACGCTTCCGGGACGTTCTTCCTTCACCCAACATCAAAACTGCAGGTGTAAACAGCAGCGTGACCACAGTGGCCAACAACAACCCTATGGAGGTTGTGGCCGACAACTCAAACCACATTTGGCTGGACGGGGAGTCATAGAGAACCCGCCTGCTAACAAAATCAACACTAACCCTAAGCACCATCGGAAGCAAGCCAAGCACCCCGGTAATGACGGTTAGAAAGATCGGACGCAGTCTGGAAAGTGCCGACTTTAGTATCACTTCTCTTTTGGTGCGCAATTGGCCCAAATTTTCCCTGTAGGCATCCACCAGCAATATGTTATTGTTCACGACCACACCAGATAGCACAATGATCCCCACTCCACCCATAACAACCCCGAATACCTTGTACGTCAGCAGAAATCCTAAAAATACGCATGTAGTCGCCAGGAACACCGCGGTCATCACCACCGTAACATAGTAGAAGTTGTTAAACTCTCCAACAAGCACTGTTACAATCAGGAGCACTACAAGACAAAACGCTGCCAACAAAAACGACGCAGATTCTTGCTGACCTTCGACATCTCCAAGGAATTCCGCCGTCACCTTGGGGCCGACCTTCGTCTTCAGGACGTTCTCCAGGTATTGTACTCTCTCACTTACCAGGTAACCTGGCAACAGATCAGAGTAGACCGTGAGCGATCTCAGACCATCCACTCGCTTGATCATACCAACGCCACGAGACACTTTTTTGTCTATGAAGTAGGAAACCGGCACAGACCCATACGCGGTGTTGATAAACAAATCCTCTATTCCCCTCTCCGATCTATAGTTCTTGTGAAACCTGGCAATAATATCAAGTCCTTCGCTAGTACCCGAGTGATAAAACTTACCTATCACCGCACCATTGGTCAGCATCTTTATACACTGCCCTACCAGCACAACATCGGCCCCAAACGCGGCAGCCTTCTTTCGATCGACATCAATGCTCCACTCAACACCTGACGAAAGGTTATCGCGCACAACCCCGGTAAAGCCCTGAGATTCGTGCATCGCAGATTCTAGCAGACCAGCCGCGAACTCGATATCCCGAATGTTTGCACCCCTCAAACTAATCTCCAAAGCCTTGCCCTGGTTGGGCTTCATGCTCTGGTGCTTGATATCAAAATTAATCCCCGGAACTTCCCTAAGCAATGCAGCGATGCGCGCCAGCAACTTGGTCGACTTCTCCCGGAGATACCAGTCATGAAATTCGATATGGATGTCACCTATCGCCTTATCATCGATGCGCTCCTCCCCAAGTCCGCGGTCAACGATGGAATAAAAGAATCTGATCCCCTCTACACCTGCGATTTTTTCCTCAATCTTTCTGACTATGGAGTCTTTCTCCTGCATAGAGAGGTTAGCGTCACTCTTCACTTCAATCACCGCCCCATCTGGCTCAATGTTCGGGAAATATTCCATACCCGGACCCATGGTAAAGTATACCACGGTGGAGAGCAGCAACACCCCGGTCGTCGTGAAAACAAACTTCTTTGGACGATCCAATACCCAATTCAGAAGTTGAACGTATAGGCGCTCAGCTGGGCCCAACGCATGGACTCGTAAGTCCTCTATAGCGTTGATCTGTGACACATCCTCAGAAGATGTTGCGGACGCCTTACCGAATATCGAACCAAGCACGGGCGTGAAAACTATGGCCATAATCCAAGACCCCACCAATGAGGAAATGGAAACCACAGGTATGTATCTCATGAACTCCCCGGTGATCCCAGGCCAGAACAGCAAGGGAATGAAGACCACCAACCTAGTCATGGTGGCCGAAGCTATTGGCCAAAACATCTTGGAGGCGGCGAGCTTATACGCCTCTTTCCTGCCCAATCCATACACCATCTTCCTGTCCGCATACTCGCTGACAACGATCGCATCGTCCACAAGCATTCCCACAACCATGATCAGGGTAAACAGGATCACGATATTCAGCGTATAGCCCATAGCATAAATGACTATAATCCCCAGCAGAAAGGAAATGGGGATCGAGAGCGCCACTAAAATTGCCGTCCTGGTGCCCATGAAAGCAACCGTCACCACCATGACCAACAGCACGGACAGGATCACGGTATTCTCCAGCTCATGCAAAATAGACGACACTTCCCGTGATTGATCACTTAAAAAATACAGCGATACTCCATCTGGCAAAAATTCACGCGCGTTGTCTAGTAGCGCTTTAACCTGCCCCACGACCTCAGAAATGTTGCTACCACTTTTTTTTGAGATATCCAGCAGAACACACCTTTTCCCGTTGACTCGCACAAGCTCGGTCGCGTCTTGCAAGGCTAGTTTCACTTCGGCCACATTACCCAACGTCACCATAGAGTTGCCGTGTGCCTTGAGCACCATATCCAAAACCTGCTCGCGGCTCTCTAACAACCCTTTGACCTTCACCTTGTGGCTACCAACACTAGGCTCTAGCACCCCATAATCTGTTAATACATGACTTCTGGTAAACGCCTGCAGTAGATCCTGGAACTGTATTCCATAATAGCTCATGCGCTCTGGTAAGATGTCGAGAGTCAGCACATCCTCACGCGCACCGATCGCCTTCACTTTAAAAACATTCTCCAGAGATTCTATTGCACGCTTCAGCTCACGTACCATGGAAAAAAGGGTGCGGTCCGGTAGATCTCCGCTAGCAACCGCCACACTCAGCACGGGAAGCGAACTCAGATCAAGCTCCTCAGCAAGCAGCGAACTTACGCTCCTGGGCAATCTGGGACGCACAGAATCCAATCGCGATCTCACATCCTCAAGCGCAGTTTTAATATCGGAGCCGTGGTGAAACTCCAGAACGACACGCACTCTTCCGTCCGTGATCATTGAAGTAATCCTTTTCACCCCAGAGACTGACCTCATCTCCTTTTCTATGGGCGACGCCAACACCACCTCTGCGCGCTCTACAGGTATGCCCTCCATAGTAGAGGTCACATAAATCATGGGGACCTTGACCCCGGGAATCTTCTCGCGCGGCAGCCCGTAGTACGAATATACCCCGGATAAGGTTATTACGAACAGGAGAAACAGGACAAACCTACTCCTTTCCACACAAAAATCGCAAATTCCTCTCATGACGGCAGCATCACATAACCTGTGCCTATGGCACAGGCACACTTACAAGTTGTCGCATTCAGCATTGTCGCATACTTCTTCAAATAAGTCACCAAAAGCAAGGTGCCATTAACGTAAAATTAACACAAATTCGAGACGAAACAAAATCTCAACAACAAAGATAAGCTCTTATGACACCAAAATCAGCCGTCACGTGTTTGCAAATTTGATACTCAAGGTTTACCGCGCTCGATGTACCTACATGCAAGTATGGATGCCTCGTAAAGCAGCAACATGGGAACGGCCAACCCGATCTGGCTTATCACGTCTGGCGGCGTGAGAATTGCAGCTACAGTAAATATCAGCACTATAGCAACCCTACGCTTGTCGGCCAGGGTTTTTGCCGAAACTAACCCGACCCTCGCCAATAAAGTCAGGACCACCGGCAGTTGAAAGGCCATACCAAAGGCAAACATGAGCTGCAACACTAGGTCAAGATACTCACTAACCGACGGCATGAAGTCTATAGGCACCCCCACAGAGGCATCCCTGTTTTCAAACCCCATAAAAAACTTCCACGCCAGAGGGAATATGTGGTAGTACACCATCGCTGCTCCTGTCACAAAAAGCACCGGGGCGGCTATTAAATAGGGCACCAGCACTCTTTTTTCCTTTTTGTACAGTCCTGGCGCAAGAAACTGGTAAAATTGCCATACAAAAATAGGAAAAGAAAAGAAAAATGCCGCCATAGCACCCACCTTCAGATAAACAAAGAAGGCCTCTGTTAGGTCAGTATATATTAGAGAAAAATCCTCGTCATCCGCAGCAAGCTCCACTAGGGGAACTAACAAAAATTCGTATATTTTATCGGAAAACCAGTAGCAGAGCACAAATATTCCGGCAAAGCACAGAATGGAAAACAGCACTCTCCTCCTGAGCTCAGACAGGTGCTCTGTAAACGACATACCCCTCGTACACATTATAAGCGACACCGCCACAAACCACGCCGACCGCCGGATTGTCGCACACTTCAGGGAAAATTACCAAACTCATTATACCAAGAGTGGCCGACCGCGCCTTGCTTGCAGCCCGGCGCGCGCTGCGCAACACTAACTGTACTTTTTGCGCACATAGGAGTCCACTATCCCGAAAAACTCCTCTAGCACATCATCCCCCTGCAAGGTGCAAAGTTTTTCGCCATCAGCATACACCGCAGCGACTTTTCGCTCTCCATCGCCAGGTAGACTTATACCAATATCAGAATGCCTGCTCTCACCGGGACCATTCACTACACACCCCATGACAGCCACGGTCATATTGACAACGCCCGGGTTACTCGTCTTCCAAACCGGCATGCGTTCCTTTATGAACCGATTCACCCCGACGACCAGCTCCTGAAAATACGGGACGTTAGCGCGCCCACACCCAGGACACGAAGTTACCTGCGCGGAAAAAAACCTCAGGCCCAGGGACTGCAATATCTCCTTGCACACCTTAACCTCCTGAGTTCTATCGCTCCTAGAGGAAGATGTCAACGACACCCTAATGGTATCCCCTATCCCCATGAGAAGCAAATGCCCTATACCCGCTGCACTGCTGACTATACCCTTCAACCCCGTACCGGCTTCAGTCAATCCGAGGTGCAACGCATAGTTTGAAGCCTTTGCCAAAGCCGAATAAACCGACACGAGGTCACGGACCTTACTCACCTTGCACGAGACAACTATCCTGTCGCGTGGCAGCCCTATTCTCTCCGCAAGTTCCGCACTCCGCAGGGCGGAGGCGACCATGGCCTTTCGCATGACCACGTTGTCGGGTTCTGGATCCGCATGAGATGCGTTTTCATCCATGAGCCTGCCAGCCAAGGCCTTGTCGAGACTACCCCAATTCACCCCAATCCTGACTGGCATGCCGTGCTTCATCGCGAATTCTATTACAGACTCGAAATTCCTGTCCCGCTTTTCGCCAAAACCTATGTTGCCAGGATTTATCCTAATTTTCCCTAGACAGGCACCGTACTCTGGATACTTTTTTAGCAACCTAGAAACCTCATACTGGCCACAGCCGACTACCATCTTTTCATCAAAACCGTGTCTAACTAGATGCTCCACAATCCCGGGAATGCTTTTTATCGCCTTTTCAGAGTTGATCGCAACCCTGACAAGCTCAGACCCCTCCCGGGCCAGGTCCAAAACCTCCTGCAAGTCTTCCGCCACGCTGCCAGACCCGCCAAGGGCCATGGACTGCACAACCACGGGCTTGCCACCACCCATGACAACCTTACCCACCTTGACAGCACAGCTAACTCTGGGCGCACACTCAGACCCCAAAGGCTCTATCATCTACATTTAAACCCTCAGTCCATGTACTGTAGTATGTAGTCATCGTCGTAGTCGCTATCAATCCTCCATGAATCTACAAAATTATGGTCGTCATAGACGCTGTCACCCGCTTTTCCAGACCCATACTCTCCACCCTTGCTGTTCTTCTCTGCTGCAGGATGCTGCGCACGACCACTAGTGCGAGGGAGCGCACGGCGGCCATCTTCTTTTCTCCTCCTCGTACCCGGACGAGCGGGAGCGTCAGCATCTGCCCCCGCAGAAGCCTCGCTCACCTCGGAAGCAGATTCCTCCTCTTCCTTCCCCCCAACTTTCGGAGCATCACTCACTGGCGGTGCACCAGACTCCTCGTGAGCGACACCAGCCGGCGGCACTGCATCTACGCTACCAGCCCCATTTTTCGCCAAAGAAGGAAATCCTACTCCTACAGTAGGTGCACTACTGACAGGTGCTCTCCGCGCCCGCGTTGACTTCGGAGCAATTGGCTGGGTTCCGGCGCTGCCAGCGCCGAATAACGAATCAAGTTGCTCAGGCCCAGGCACGTCGTCAGGCAGAGGAATCTCCACCGCGCCAGGAGTACTAGCTCCCACCTCATCTTCGGCAGGCGGCTTGCGATCGCCCTCACCGAACAATGAATTAAAACCCCCAGATTCGGGCACACTGGACGGAGGAACGCTTGCCCCATCAGCAGAGTCAGCTCCCTTTTCTTCTGTGGAAGGCTCCTGATCTCCCTCGCCAAACAGCGACTCGAGCTCCACGGGCTCAGGCACACTAGGCCGGGGAACTTCTGGCTTATCAGCGGAACCAGACCTCCCTTCTTCCTCTACAGAAGGCCTACTATTACCACCAAACAGCAGCCTATGACCCTTAGGCTCAGGCGCACTAGGCTGAGGAACGTCTAGCTTATCAGCGGAACCAGACCCACGCCCCCACGCAGAAGGCCCATGGCCGGCTTCATCGAACAACGATCCAGATTCCCCGGACCCTGGAGTGCCGTGCAGAGGAATATCCAACTTATCAGCTGAGTAAAACCTTTCATCCCCAGCAAGTTGCCTACGATCACCGCTGTCAAACAGCGGCTCGGACTTAGGTGTATCACGCATAGGATCTTCAACCCTTCTACGGGGGGAACCAAATTCTTTTTCCTCACTCATCGTAGGCGACCTGCGGCTACCACCATCAAACAGCGGGGGGGACTTATCTGGCTGCCGTGGCTCACCAAACAGAGAAACTTCTATCTTCCTACTGCCTCCTCCAGACACCCTGGGCGAAGCCACAGGAGGGAATCCGGGAGACGGCACAGCATGCCTATGGCTCTTGGCACCCCTTCTAGCCACCTCCTTCTCACCAAGAATTATAGGTGGCTTTTCGCGCTCACTTTTCTTGTCCTGACCTTTCTCATCCTTGAGACCCAGGTCAAAATCTAAGAACCTCGCACCTTTCACCTCGGAAAGATCCACCCCTTCACTGTTGACCATGCCACCCTTGTGCTCAACCTTATCCACAGGAACCGCGCCATACTCACGCAGCCTCTCAATAACATCGCTCTGCCGACTAACGCCGCCTGGCGAAGGCCGAGGCTTCCTCTTCAGGAAGCCTCCTATCCTACCAGTGTCTTGCTGAGACTCTTGCTGAGCAGACCCCCCGGAAGCATTCTCTCTGCGTTTTTTGTATATCTCATAAGATCTTGCAAAATCTTCATCTTCATCGAAAAAGTCACCGCCAGGATTATATGGAGGAGTATAGCTCTTACTCATCTCAAAAAAGAACCCACAGGAAGTCAAAAGCAACGCAGAACAGAACAGAGAAAACACCACTCTCAACATGCGATCACCGACAAAGCCAACACAACATCACAACGAACACTCCGGCCGGCGCCACACAAGGGGCCCGCGGACATGCCGCAGTCCACCTAAGGAAAGGCGAGCCCGCTACCACGCGCTACATACACTATTACACACAAAAACACAACATTTTCTCACAATAAAGTGCATATAACCCCTAGGACCATTACTCCTGGCGCGATTCTCAACGCATCTATAATTTCCCTAGCTCTACTCCTACTTGCAAGGTCATATTCCGTGACCTCATCCACAGAAGTTACCAAACCATACACGGACCTGTCCATAACGCTGCGAATTACGTCCACCACATCCAAAAATGCAATTTCTGAATTCAAAAAAGCTTCCACCGCTACCTCATTAGCAGCGTTAAGCACTATCCCAGCAGCGTGACACGCACTTGAGTTTAGAACCTCAAATCCCAGGCTCAACGCGGGAAAAGTCGCAAAGTCAGGCCTCGTAAAGGTAAGCTGGCCATAGGCAGCCAAATCAAGCTTACAATCGTATATCCCCCCAGCTCGCCCGGGCCAATACAACGCGTGCAACACCGGAATGCTCATATCAGGCACAGACATCAAAGCAATTAAAACACCGCTGCTATACGACGCAAAAGCATGAACTACAGACTCCGGATGCACCAAAACATCAATCTTGTCCGGCCCCAACGAAAACAGGTAGTGAGCTTCTATGACCTCCAGGGACTTGTTAACCATTGTGGAGCTATCCACGGAAATCTTCTCCCCCATACGCCATATGGGATGCTTCAGAGCATCCCTAGGGGTCACATTTTTCATCTGCTCCCGGGTCCAGTGCAAAAATGGCCCGCCGGAAGCAGTCAGAGTCACCTTATCGACACAGGCATCACAGGACAATATCTGAAAGATTGCGTTATGCTCAGAGTCCACGGGAATTATGTTTACTCCCTTCTTCCTGGCAGCATCAATGAGCAAGTTGCCGCCACATACCATGCTCTCCTTGTTCGCCAAAGCAATAGAACCTACACCCGACTCTATTAGGCGCATCACCGGTTCCAAAGCCGCTATGCCGGTAATAGCCATGACTGCACTATCCACATCCATAGAAGCAGCGGCCAGCACACCCTCCCTACCCGCTTCCGCTACAACGTTCGTACCACTCAACAACTCTTGCAATTCCGCGTACAAGGTGTCGTCAGATATCACAGCCATCTTCGCATTCAGCAGCTTGGCTTGCGATGCAAGCAAATGAACGTTCGTACCGGCGACCAAGGCCGCTACTTCAAAATCATGGGAATTGTCGCGCAAAATCTGGACCGCCTTCCGCCCTATACACCCACTAGAGCCAAACACCGAAACTTTTTTCACGCTCATAGAGAACTACACGACCCGATCCACAACCACGCGCCCCTGCGGGCATTTCAAAACCACGTCAGTAAATTCTCAGCAAGGCCCGAAATGCAGGTTCCAGGTGCCTATTCGCAAGCAAGAAGAGCACGCTAAGCAGGACACACGCTGCCCCCACGGCGGATAGACCCCAGCCCTCAGAGACTACCACACGGCCTTTACCCGCCGGCTTGTCGAAATATACCACCTTAGCGATCCGAAAACAATAAAAGCACGGAAGAACGCTGGCCACGCATAAGAAAAGCACATAGCACAAAGTAGATACTTCAGAAACATCTAACGCCGCTATGGACTCAAGTAATGCATACTTGGCAAAAAAGCTCGGAAATGGTGGAAAACTGGCAACTGAAATCATAGAAACAACCAGGGAACAGGCTATTACCGGGTTACTTTGATGCATACCAGAAATATCAACAAATCTCGGCCCGCTGTCACTGTATCTCAAAAGCACAGAGAAAATCCACGCGTTCACCACCCAAGAGACGACCACGTACTGGTAAATTGGATACACGGACGACCCATGCGAGATGATGGCCGACAACACATATCCCAGATGCCCTATATTCGAATAAGCGAGCAGCCTTTTCATGTTGTCCTGCCGCAAAGCACCTAACTCCCCAACAATCGCTGAGGATACACCGACACAAGCGATAAGCACACTCCTTAGATCCCACGCGGGTGCCCCAGCCTGCATGAACACTCCCGCCATCAGCAGAATGACCGCGGATTTCGTCACAATGAAGAAGAATGCCATAGCAACGGTGGGAGAACCCTGATATGCATCCGGCGCCCACATATGGAAGGGCACCGCAGAAAGCTTGAAAAGCATTCCCACAAGCACAAACGCACATCCCAGCACAAGACCTAAAGAGTTATACTCCCTCCGCAACACCCCAACTATGACATCATACCCCAGATTGGACGCGTGCCCATATATCAAAGAAATACCATAAAGCACAATGCAAGACGACACCGCCCCCAAAACAAAGAATTTGATGGCAGCTTCCGACGACCTACGAGAATTGCGATTGAAACAAATCAACACGCAGGAGGAAAGGCTATGAAGCTCAAGAGCAAGATAAAAGGACAGCAGATGCCCGGCCCTGACCAAGGCAATCGCACCCAGAATGGCAAATAGCATCACCACAGAGAACTCATGACAATAGCGCTGTTTCGAGCACAAAAACAAAAGGAACGCGATGAAACCCGCCACACTTACACAAACCCGAGCAAGGCAAGTGTAACCAGTGTGTAGGACAAAGCCGCCGAACAGACCGGCATCAACAACCTCATAGTGCCACAAGGCCATACTCGACAATAAAGCCACAACCCCCATAGCGGCGACGGATAGCCTACGCACCCACCTCTCACTAACCACCATACCCAGCAAAAGAGCGACCATGGCAAAACCCAGCAGGCAAAGCTCAGGCACTACATATGACAGATCTTTCAAATACAGCACATCTACCCCCAAGATGGTCGATGATGAAAGTCTTGCAGCGGCATGAGTACATTATTCACTCCAGGTCTCAAGAACTCCAGCAGAGGCCCAGGAAAGACACCAAGCACCAGAACAGCAGCCGCAATGATTACCAGGAGGGCAAACTCCTTGAAATTAATGTCGCCACGCACACGAACATCCGCGCGACACGACCCCCATATCACCTCCCTACACAGACGCAGCATGTACACAGAACTAAGCACCATCCCGACAGCGAAACAGGCAACCCAGGCCCCAAACGATCTGAAAATCCCAAACATCGATAGAAATTCGCCTACAAAACCGGAAGTGCCAGGAACACCGACAGACGCCATACTAAAGAACACCATAAGCACTGAAAGCTTAGGCATAGATGACGCCAACCCCCCGCACTTTGACATCTCCATCGTACCAGTCCTGTTGTATATCATGCCCACACACAAAAATAGGGCAGCCGATATGAGACCATGGCTCAGCATCTGAAATATCGCACCCAGAACACCTGTCTCATTGAGAGAAAATATGCCAGCCGATACGAAACTCATATGCGCAATGGAAGAGTATGCCACCAGCATTTTCATATTCTTCTGCGCAAAGGCAACTAAGGACGCATAGAACAAAGAAACAACACTCAGGCAAACCACGAGCTCGGCGAAATGCTCACTCACGTGCGGCAGCATCTGCACACAAAACCTTAGAAACCCGTAACCACCCAACTTAATCAGCAACCCAGCAAGCAAAACAGACCCGATGGTTGGGGATTGCACGTGTGCGCTTGGCAACCAAGTGTGAAATGGGAACATCGGAAGCTTGACTGCGAAAGCCAGGAAAAACGCCGTCCATAAACACGCGCACAACCAAAACGGCACGCTATTGGGTATGATAACACTACCAAAAAACCCGGGTGCCCCCAACGACGCATTCACATACACTACAGCAGCCAAGAATAACAATGAGGCTGCTGTAGTGTATATCAAAAATTTAAACGCGGCGGCGATCTTCTCCTCATAGCCCCAAAAACCTATCATGAAGAACACCGGAATCAGCGATGCCTCAAAAAAGACATAGAACATCAGGATGTCGCGCACAGAAAAGACGGCGATCACCAGGGCCTCCAACAAAAGCAGGAGAGCAAAGAACGAGAACTCCAGCGGCTTAGCGACGCAATATGCGGCAGAAAACGTAGAAAGGCAGAACAGAAAGGCAGACAGAACTACGAACGTAACCGATATCTCATCAGGAGCGAACGCGCCCCCCAACCACTGACAACACGCAAGCCCACCGCCCTTGGAAAAGCACAGCAGCACAATACTCACCCCGAAAACCGCGGAGGCCACCCCCACGGAAACCGCTCTCGTAATCCTGGGTAGAGCATCGCGCGTCAGCGCCACCAACCCGGACCCCAACGCAGGCATTAGGATCATGAGAAGTATCACTGTATTTTCACACCATACACCACCAACAGCGCAGCAGCCACCACTCCAAACAACATAACAAGGGCATAATCAAACGCGCGGCCACTCTGGACCTTGACGCTATGCCCGGCGAATGTATTTACCGCCCCACTAATACCACCCAGGACAAAATAATCAACCACTTTCTGATCCAACACAACCCAAAGCGCCGCCGACAGCCTGGATACCGGACGCACTACAAACCGGCAATACAACCTGTCAAAGTAAAACTTATTCCTCAGAAGTGCAAGGATCGGTCGCAACAGCACATCAGGCAACGAGCAACATCTCAACTTCCCAGTATGGTAAAGCCAGTAAAACAACATACTGGCCGCAGTCAGCACCGACGGAAGAAGGAGCACAAAATATCCGACCTCTCCATGCGCATGCACCGGCAAACTCCCCACCCAAAACTCGCCCTCAGTGATGCAGAGAACGTTCTTCAACCACATACCAGAAAAGATGGCCCCAGCTGCAAGCACCACCAAAGGCAGCAACATAATCTTGCTTGACTCATGTACGTGCACACCGGAACCGCCAGAATTGTGGAACACCCAAAACATAAGCCTACACGAGTACGCCGCCGTCAGGCACACAACTGCATTCGTTGCCATAAACCCAGCAATACTGCCGTGAGTACCTTCTATAATCAGGTCCTTGGAGTAAAACCCAGAAAATGGAAACACACCCATAAGCGACAGCGTCCCAATCCACATGAGACCATAGGTAAACGGTATGCTGCGCCAACAATTTTTACCCATGCGTTCAATCCCCTGCTCCCCGGAATTTGAGTGTATAACATTACCTGCAGCGAGGAACAGCAGCGACTTGAAGAACGCATGCGTCACCAAATGGAAGATCGCCAGGTGATAATTGGAGACCCCACATGCGACAAACATATACCCCAGCTGACTGCACGTGGAATAGGCCACTATTTTTTTTATATCCTCCTGCACAATGGCCACCAACGCCGAAAACAAGCACGTGGCAGACCCAATCACTAATACGAAATCCCTAGCCACTTCTGATAATTCAAAAAGCGGGGAACTACGCGCCACCAAAAAAACACCCGCGGTGACCATAGTAGCCGCGTGAATCAGCGCCGAAGCCGGGGTTGGGCCCTCCATTGCATCTGGAAGCCACGTGTGCAGGCCAAGCTGCGCAGATTTTCCCATGCACCCTAAAAATAACAAAATACACGCGACGCTCAGAACCTCCACCTGCTGCCCAAATACATCCACGGTGCCTAAGTCTCCCCCGACAGCTATTTTCTCGAAGATTTCATCAAAATTAAGAGAGCGGAACACGTAAAAAACCCCGAGCATGCCACAGAGGAAAAATAGGTCCCCCACCCGATTCATGACAAATGCTTTCATTGCGGACGCGGTGGCCACATCTTTCTCGAACCAAAATCCGATCAATAGGTAGGAACACAGACCCACTCCCTCCCAACCGAAAAAGAGCTGCAAAAAGTTGCCGCTGGTGACCAAAGCCATCATAAAGAAGGTAAACGCGGACAGGTAGGTCATGAACCTAATGGCCCCTCTATCCCCGGACATGTATCCGATTGAGTACAGATGTACCACAAGCGAGACGGTGGCAACGGTTACCAGCATTACAACAGACAACTTGTCAATGTAGACAGACCACCAAATGGTTGCCTCTCCAACCTGGAACCACGGCAACACGTCCACCAAGTATCCACGCTGAAACCGCAAAAACAAATACCAAGAAATGGCACAGGAAACCCCAATGAAGGACGAGGCCACTATATGAGACAGCAGCCTGCAACCCTTAAATACCTGCCCCGCTACGGCCCCAACAAGAGGCAGCACAACGCACAGAAACTCAACCGCAAACATAAAGCCCACTACAAACGGTTAGCAGCTCACACGGCAAAATGATACACGTCATAATCACACAACCACCCCAAGACAGTAACTCACATCTTCAGCAAATTTGCCTTGCCTAGATCAATATTTCCAACATTCCTGAAATGCACCAGCATTATAGCGAGCCCAACAGCAGACTCAGCTGCCGCCACGGCAAGAACAAACACAGAAAAAATTTGCCCCTGTACGTCTCCCGCGTACGCAGAAAAGGCCACAAAATTTAAATTAACCGCTAGCATCATCAGCTCCAGGGACAGCAAAACGTTGACCGCACTCCTCCGCCCTATTACAATTCCACACGCCCCAATTGCAAAAATAGCAGCCGCAAGTATTAGGAAGTGGCTTAGAGACACACCAGCAGCAATCAAAAATTCCATAACCGACCCACAGCCAACCACATAATCATCAAGCAGTGCTTAGCCTAATCTGCAACACCCTGACCGACCTCCGGAGAAAGCAGCGTAACCTTCGACGATCTGTTCACATACCTACTGAGATCGCTTCTCACTGGTCTACGCTTGTCACGCATCGCCAAAACCAGGCTCCCGACCGCAGACACCAGCAGCAGAACCCCAGACAACTGAAACGCATACACATACTCGGTGTAGAGCCGAGAGCCTATGAGGAAGATATTTTCCACCTTAACACCATCCCCAGCAGCATCCACTGACGCAACTCTCACCTGAAGCGCAGAGTAAGCGGCACACCCGAAAAACAGCGTTGCGCACAACACTCCCACTGGATACCACTTAACCAAACCATGACCTGACCCCACTTGATTGAAATCCAACATCATGACCACGAACAGGAAAAGCACGGCAACCGCCCCCACGTAGACAATGACGAGCAGCATAGCAACCAACTCGGCCCCAAGTAAGATAAACAGCGCACTGGCAACGAAAAAAGTCAGAATGAGGCTCAAAACCGAGTACACAGGGTTCCGAAACAGGATCACGCCCAGGGAGGAAAGGATTGCTACCCCTGCAAAGCAGAAGAACAAAAAAATGACCATCAGGTGCCCTAGCGCAATAACCCTGAGGATGATAACATAACGGGACGCTTGTGCAAGCCCCTTTAATCCGCCGTGCCCTTTCTGTCATCCCAAAATACTAGACATAGTTCTACATCCTACACCATAGTATTGGGCGCCTAGAACTTCCATTTTTACGAGAAGAATCACAAAAACTTTCCGCATCCCGGGGAATATCAGCAATGCATAATGGAATCACCGTTGCACCACTGACAGCCAATCTATGGCAACAAAAATGCGTTACCAATACAACACCCAGCACACCCACATCCTATCGGAAGCCATGCATAAGTAAACACACCCAACCCCACGATGTCACTGGAAAGAGATGCTCCCTAGTGCGCCACTTGTTTGAGACGATCCTCCACCACATGTCTGAAGTGTCTGAAGAGACCCTGTATGGGCCACACCGCAGCGTCGGCAAGGGCGCAAATCGTATGACCCTCAATCTGGGACGCAACGTCAAGCAGCTTGTCTATCTCGCCTTCTTCCGCCTTCCTATCAACCATTTTCCTCATCATTCGCCACATCCACCCAGTACCTTCTCTACACGGAGTACACTGGCCACACGATTCATGCATATAAAAACGGGAGATTCTCTCTATCGCTTCTATTAGGTCAGTAGACTTGTTCATGACTATCAATCCAGCAGTACCCAGACCCGACTGCACAGCCCTAAGTGAGTCGAAATCCATCAGCACATCATCGCAAATTGACTTGGGTAACATTGGAACAGAGGAGCCCCCGGGTATCACAGCCAGAAGATTGTCCCACCCACCTATGACGCCACCTGCGTATTTTTCTATGAGCTCACGCATGGGTATTCCCAACTCCTCTTCTACATTGCATGGATTGTTCACGTGCCCAGAAATACAAAAAACCTTCGTGCCAGTATTATTAGGCCGTCCTAAAGAAGCAAACCACCCGGACCCCCTTCTCAGAACATCTCCAACCACCGCAATGGTCTCAATATTGTTCACAGTCGTGGGGCACCCGTAAAGACCAACAGCCGCCGGAAAGGGAGGCTTTAGTCTAGGCATACCCTTCCTACCCTCCAAAGACTCTAGCTGCGCGCTTTCCTCACCACAAATATACGCACCGGCACCTCTGTGTATGAAAATGTCCAAATCGTAACTGGAAGAACATGCATTTTTCCCCACCAGCCCGTGTTCGTACGCCTCTTTCAACGCACGGGATAGCACCAGGTATTCGTTGTAAAATTCTCCCCTGATATAAATGTAGGCCGCTGTAGCGCCGATGGCAAACCCAGCGATAAGGATACCCTCTATGATCTTGTGCGGTTCATACCTAATTATGTCCCTATCCTTGCAGGTGCCAGGCTCTGACTCGTCAGCGTTAATCACAAGATACGCTGCACGACCCTCCGGCCGAGATTTGGGCATGAAGCTCCACTTTACCCCAGTCGCAAAACCGGCACCACCTCTGCCTCGTAGCCCTGAATCCTTGACCTCCTGGATTATCTTGTCAGACCCCATGGCAAGTATTTTTTTGGTGTCGTGCCACGTACCACGCTTCCTAGCTGCCTCAAGATACGGAGACTCCAGGCCATCAAGATTCACAAACACCGCGTCCTTATCTTCCACTTACTTCCTCGATAAGAAACCGACAGATACTAACCCACAATCTAAAGAACACCAAAACACCTAGGTAATCCCCCTACTACCCCTATCAACTTCGGTCGCAAACTGTATACCTACCTTGCCTGCAAGCTCTTTAACGCCGTATTTCCATCTGTACCCAAGCCTCAATACCGCGTCTATATCCCCAACTACACCAGCTCCATAACACTGGATCAAATACTCTATATATGCGAAGAACTCTCCCCATGCCAACCGAAAAAACTTTTCATACTTTCCACCAGTGCGGCTTTGCAGAGATTCATTATCCATGACACCCCTGTACAAACCACTGGAAAGGTCTATGACCTGTGCTATCTGTCCATCCCGCATGTCATACACGCGATAAAATCCTCCCCTACTACCCGACCCAGTCAGTCCATCAGAAACCATGGAATGCAACACCCCTGGCAACTTGGTGTACGCGGCAAGCAGAGGATCTTTTTTTTCTAGATTCTTTGTTAAATCACCAAAGGCCCGCACAAAACTGTCTAGCATCAATGAATCCAATACGGAGAACACCCCGGAAAATGAAACGCCTGTATGCTCACTTGCAATCATGTGATCTGCGACCTCCACCTCGACACCACACTCGCACGCGGCAGAAAGGCACGCCGCTGTCCATAGGTACCCAATCCTGTCGAAAAGTTCGTGCCCGCCGCAGGAATGGGCGAGGACCGTCAGCTTGCTGCCAAAACATCGCTTGATTGCATCGACAACATAGGCGGAATTTGCGGGGTTGGTGGCGCACTCCAACACAGACCCCCCGCGGAAAAAAGTCGGAAACCGCACCGCAACTAGCCTGGGTAACACCCTCTTGGGAGCCGCTGAACAAAGTGCATCCCATGACGCAGAGCCGACATCAGAGCACAACACCACAATTTCGTCGGGCACGGCAACCGAGCTGTAGAACTTGGCTCTCTCCTGCACATTACCGTCAATTAGCTCTACGACGCAACTTATTGCCTCAAAATCATAGCGGCCGGGACCGAAGTCCCTAACCTCCACACGCTTCCCGAATCTGTCAGAAGCCGAAGCTGTGTCGCTGCAGTACAGCACCACCCCAATATCGGCCGCAACAAGGCTATCAATGATCCCAATGCTAGACAATGCCGGATCAAGAATCAACACCTTTCCTATTTGCAAAAGCCCCTCCGCAAACGAGAAACCCACCTCCAGCGTTTACTAGCCGCCGAATTCTTCCTCAATCTTCTTCACTATATCTTCTGGGGGATTCTCCCCCCAGCCGGAGTATAAAATGCTGCCGTAAAGCGCCACATCCATAGAACCACTCTTGCTTTTTGCGAGGAACATCTCTCTCTTGCCCTTGTCAACCAACACATAGTGCCAAGCCGGTCGGCCCTTGTCCTTCCCACGCACAAGAAACAGGCAATCCAGCCTACTTTTCTTGGTGGCCTGAGCAAAGCCCTCACTGTTCGCCCTCGTGGTCCTAAGCACACTCTTGTCCTCCCTAAAAGAGGGGGGTTTTGCACTTTTTTTTTCTACAAGTTTAGTAAAGGGCTCACTGCCGGCATTTTCTTTGAGCCTTTTTTGGGCGAAAGACCCCCCTCCCCCACCAAACCTGGAGGCAAACCCTTTACCGTCCCCAGCAGAGCCCTCTTGATTCGTCATCGCGCTAACCTTTCAAAAGTACAACAATCCGCAAAACAGCAACCCGCGCAGAGTGTAACATGTGCTATACCCAAGTTCAATACTATTCGGTCATAGTAGTTGACATTGATTATTAAACATATAACTATACAGTGGTAGAGGTTCTGCGTAGTCGCGCGGCCGGCTTTTGGCGGCCTCCAGGTGCCCGTGTGGCTTGGTAATGCGAGAGGATGAACAAGCTCCTAGTGATAACCGGGCCGACGTCCTCGGGGAAGTCCAGAGTTTCGAGGATGGCGGTCGAGCGGCTTAGCTGCGTGGTAGTCAATTGCGACTCGAAACAGGTTTATCGGGGCGTTCCCACAATCACGGACCAGGAAGAATTCCTGCGGGCGGACCCGCGATTTAAGCTCTATGGGTATGTGCACCCGAGCCGTAATTACTCGGTGGCACTGTGGTTAGAAGACGCAAAGAAACAGATAATTCGGGCCTGGAGCGAAGATCTGCTGCCCATAGTGGTAGGGGGAAGTGGCTTGTACGTCAATAGCCTGGTCTACGGGCTTGCAGAAATACCAGAAATAGACCCTAACGTTCGATGCGAGGCAGAAACTCTGCTGAACACAATAGGAATTGATAAATTCTACAAGCTTCTACTACAAAGGGACCCTAACGCGAGCAGGATAGATAGGCACAACCCTAGCAGGCTCCTGCGGGCCTTTGAAGTCATCGAGGGCACTGGCACGTCGATATTCACTTGGGTGGAACGCTGCCCTAGAAGGCAAATCTTTGACAATTGTAGGATTTGTGTACTATCACCACCGCGTGAGGAGCTGTACCCCAAAATCAACCAGCGAATAGTCTACATGGTAAATTCATCGGCTCTGGCCGAGGTGGAATATCTGATGTCACTCAACTTACCTGACCGAGCACCGGTGATGCAAGCAACGGGAGTGCCAGAGCTTATGGAGTACTTGAAAGGCAATGTCAGCCTGCCAGAGGCCGTAGCAACCGCACAAAAAAACACCAGATTGTACGCCAAGCGTCAGTACACATGGTTCAGGAGACAACTGCCGTCGGACGCCATATTTTGTTCTACCCAGGAAGACCTACTGGAGCGCGTCGCATCCTACTTCTATGAATAGGCCAAAGCCCCCACAGCGGATATCCAGAATTATATCGCATAGCAACGTGCCTATTAGTCCACATAACGGTATGAGTTGATAGTGAATTCGAATGGAACCACCCCAGCGGCGGCCATTCTTACGTTAGAAAGGGAGAAGGAAACAAATACTTTCCGGTGCTCGGTGTCAGCCAATACGCCATGCACTATATGCTTTATTCGGAACTCTACCACGGCACTGCTGAGCGACGCTATGCTATGAGGTAACAGTTCAACCTTGTCTACCACAGCTTCCAAGGAGATGTCATCGGTTTTGTACTTGGCGAGCAGTGGGTGTATGACCACCCCACGTTCCATCATGTTTCTAAACGCCACGAAAACCCTTCTAGATGAGTTGTTTTTCACAAACCCCAACTGAGCTTCAGTGGATTCCGGCGCATAGGACTCGTAACGCTTCACGTACTCCCCAGCGAGATATGCGGAGAGCAGGTCCTCCTCTTTCTCCTCTACATCAACGCTGAGCCGCTTGATCCTCAAAAACTCATCGCTGTAGCGATCTGTATACTTGACGAAGCTGAAGTCAGTTCTCGTGGGAAACATCGAATACATGTCCCACAACAAAAATACAAGAAACACCGCAAATATCACCAGTGACAAGCACAGCCAAGCCCTTTCGCTGACGACAGAGAGGTACTTACGCATGTACCACTCAAGCGCATCAGCAAAGTACTCCTTGTTGTCACCAACAAATTCACCCATCTTCCTTAAGCTCTTTTCCATGCACGCGCAAACACTCTCAACCGGTTGTGCCTTGTATGTACTGATTATGGACCAGCGCCTTAGGCACTGCTTTTATTACTACACCATAGGGCGCAGGGTACCGCACAATAATTACTAGTGTCTTTACTCCTCGAAAATTATACCCGTCACCGCGGATAATTTCACATTAGTTGTAAGAAGTCCACATCATTTAATATTGTAACTATAATCGTAAGTCAACACCGCGAATTTCCGGATGCGGGCCGGTATCGGGACACGCTTAGCTCTCTACAATATCCGCCTCTAGGCTCTTAGAGGTTTTCACTCCCAAGCTCTTCAAGTTCTTTGTTCGAGTCAAAATGTTGCCTTGTCCCTCCGACAATTTTTTCATCGCCTCTCTATACACCCCACTAGCCACATCCATCTGCCTACCAAGCTTCTGCATATCCTGGATGAAGGCCGCAATCTTATCGTACAACGCCCCTCCTTGACGAGCAATTTCCAACGTGTTGCGGTTCTGGTTCTCCAACCGCCACAGAGACTCCACCGTTTTCAGGGTCGCAAGCAAAGTAGACGGGCATACCACAGCTATCTTCTTGCACCAAGCATACCTGTGGAGCTCGGTATCCCCCCGCACAGCCAGAAGGTATGCGCTTTCTATGGGGATAAACATCAACACAAAATCCGGAGCATTTAGCCTCTCTACGTCGGAATATCTCTTGTCTGAAAGATCATTTATATGCGACCTTATAGAGTGTATAAAGTGCTTCAGATAGGTTGATCGGGCACCTTCTTGTGTTTCGGAACAGTACCTCTCGTAATGCACCAGAGAAACCTTCGAATCCACGATGATGTGTTTATCGCCTGGCAGTAACACCACCACGTCCGGATATTGCTTTCCACCGCCCTCAATTCCACGTAAATCCATGCCTGCACCGTGCAATTTGTAGTCCTGTCCGCGACGTAATCCGGAATCCTCTAGAACCCGCTCTAGGACCACCTCACCCCAATTCCCCTGGATTTTCGTTTCGCCTTTCAGAGCATTGGCCAATCCTTCGGCTTGTAGCGTGATTTTTTCATTCGCAAGCACAATGCGTTGTATCTCGTTCTTGAGGGAAAATTGCTCCTTACCGTGCCTAATGAACGCCTCTTCAAGCTCCCGCTTAAGCATATTCATGTTCTCCTTCACAGGCTCTAATACCACGCTTAAACCCTCGCGCGATATCTTGCTCAGCTTGTTGACCTTTTCTTCGAAGATCTGATTAGCCAAGTTCTCAAAATGCACCTTGCACTGCTCATCAACAAACTTCAAAAAGGTGTCCAGCTGGGTAGTGGATTTTTCGAGATTTTTTTTCTCGACCTCCAGCACCAACGCCTTATTCTTGGCCTCCTGTAGCCTGATGTGAAGGTCTTGTATCTCTTGCCTAAGGGCGCAGTTTTCGGACTTCACTTCCTGAAGCTTCTCCTCCAGGTTCCTCTTCTCAATGCTGACACCGCTGTACACCTTATTCGACACCATGGTCCTCAGCGCCACAACATACGCGACGGAGAACACACATACTGCCTCTATCACGAACATAGAGACCGTGTACCAGGTCACGTCCAGCATCATAAGATTTTCTCCGGCATAAAAATAGTCTTACAATTGTACTGCTTGTCATATAGTATGTCTAAGGCCTTTTGGAACGAGATTCGGGATTTTCTAGTGCACGACATAGAGCTGATTAGAAGGGACCCTGCAGCCTTTGACCAGGCCATGTTATCCCGCGGCGTCAAAGGCCAGGCAGAAAGAATCGTTGCCATCGACTCAAGGCGACGCAAAGAGTTATCTGGGCTTTACGCGCTGAAAGAAAAGCGCAACGCAGTCACACGTGAAGTGGCCCTTCTTAAGAGAAGCGGGGGCGAGTGCACCGCACTGATAGAATCCTCCACAAAGCTGTCTGAAGAGATTACTGCACTTGAAAACAATATTAAGAGTGACACGGAACTCACTGACTTACTCGAAAAATTACCCAACATTCCCGACCTATCCGTCCCAGTAGGGGCAGACGGAAACGACAACGTCACGGTAAAAACTGTGGGAAAAAAACGGGAATTTAACTTTGCGGTCAAGCCTCATTATGAACTGGGGGAAATGTTGAACCTGATGGATTTTAGGCGCGCCGCTGTGTTATCAGGATCCCGCTTTTCAATATTACAAGGTCAGCTTGCACGCATGGAGCGCGCATTGGCAAGTTTTATGCTCGATATGCACACGAAAGAGTTCGGATACGTGGAGATATCCCACCCAGTTCTGGTGAACGAGTCTACTATGTACAATGTGGGCCAGTTGCCCAAATTTAGCGAAGATTCCTTCAAAACCACAAATAACTTCAGGCTTATACCCACCAGCGAAGTCGCCCTAACGAACCTGGTGTCGGGTTCCACAATTCCGCGCGATAGCCTACCCATGCGATTCACCGCGTACTCACAATGCTTTCGGGCAGAGGCCGGAAGTGCAGGTCTGGACACGAGGGGAATGATCAGACAACACCAGTTTGGCAAGGTAGAGCTCGTCAGCGTCACGACCTCGGACCAGTCGGGTTCAGAACTTGACAGGATGGTCAGCATAGCAGAAGAGGTGCTCAAAAGGCTGGAACTTCCGTACAGAATCACGTTGCTGTGCTCAGGAGACATGGGGTTTTCGGCAAGTATCTCCTATGACATAGAAGTCTGGATGCCCGCGCAGGAAAAATACCGCGAGATCTCCAGTTGCTCAAATTGCAAAGATTTTCAGGCGAGAAGGATGGGGGCCAAGTACTTTTTCTACCAAGACAAAGCCAAGCACTCCGCTCTATTGCATACTTTAAACGGCTCTGCACTTGCAGTGGGCAGAACTATAGCCGCAATTATGGAAAATTACCAAAATGAAGATGGCTCCGTAACCGTGCCATCAGTGCTGCGGCGGTACATGGAGACAGAGACTATAACCCAAGCTGGAAATGCCCTACCGCAGCAAAACTGCTGACAATACAATCAAGTTTCGATACGCAGTTCCGGCATCTCCGCCACCCAAGGTGGAGCGCGCTCTACTCAGGCCTTTTACGCAACCCCATGCCACAGACCGGAAGTTGCTGCTAGACTCCTCACTGCTCCACCAAAAACAGCAAGGGTAGTCCTTCCTAATAGGCTACAGAAAGCACAAATGCGCCATCACACCAGAAGGAAGGGGCGCACAAGCACCACGGTGTTGCGACCTCCGATCACAGCCATTCCTGGTCGCTTCGGCAGCACCCTTCCCTTATCACGGCTGCCCTCAGAACACCCTGGGCCGTAATCAGGTCAGTATTGGCTATCATGGCATAAGCAGCCGTATAGGGCCTTATAATGTGCCGACATTGCGCAAGTCCATGCTTCCCAAAACACGCTTCACGATCCCCGCGGATACGCAGATACTCTGTGCGTGCCAAAGGAGCGAGAATGCGACAAGTCGTGTTCATTAAAAGGACTCTCAACTTCGAATAGTGTAGCTCTAGGTGCCCTACCTACAGCATGCGGTCTGCGGGCATCGCGCTCAAAACAGCAACGACAAATGTATATGTACGCTACCAAGGCAAGGCAGATTCCAGACATCCAAAGAGCTGCTTTAACGGCCTCGCTGTTGCCCCCATAGTTAACATTGGGCTCTGTCGCGTTGTTGGTATCGTTAAACATCAGAGCACTATTAGACTCCGACTTATTGAAAAAAAGGAAATGCAACATCAACACCTGCTCTATTTACCGACACTTTGTAGGTATATGCAAGTGTTGGCATACACCTATTACGCGACATGATAAGGTGCTTTCTCAAAGTTTCAAGATATTTCTTAATATTTTTGCTAATCGTGTCAGGAGAGAACATCCAGATCTGTACAGCTGACCGGCACCCACTTTAGTAACCCAGCGGCAAACAGTAGGCTATCCTATCTTCGCTGTTGCAAAATCTCTTAGCCATAATTCTCGTAATGCGGGCATCAGACCACACATTCAGCGGCGCTTCGAGCATGTCCATCAGTGATAAACTGGCAATATCATGCCCATGACATGCGATGGCATTTTTAGCAATTCAGATAGTTCATCATAAAGTAGCACCCCCTAGGGGCCGCAGCGTTGTCTATGGCACCGCCTACAGCAAAAAGAACCCATACAAAACATCTCCCCCATGGAAAAATGTGTGCATTTACCTCAGACAAACAGCACAGTGATCAAAATGAAAGAAGCACACGCATTCATACTCACGCTGATGCACAAAGGTAGGGCAAAGGATAGCAATTTGGCACCGTTAAATTTTTCTCCATGCAACCCATAGTAATCGGCAGCGTGGCCGCGGAAGGCCTAGAGAAAAAGGCCGTGATCAGCGCAGGAGCTGCACCCATCAAAGTCGATACAACGCCGACGCCATGCGCCCTGACCAGAAGTGGCAATACAACCACAGCCCACGCGGTGTTGGCGACAATAACGCGCACTATGTACTTCATAAGGCCAGGAGAAAAATTCTGACCCTGCGCTACGTTGTACAAGAAATGCGTCACAAACCCCCACGCTGCCAAGGGCACCAGCCTCACAATAAAACTCACACCGCTGTAGAAAAACTTTGAATGTGGTGGAAAAGAAACCCGTGCAAGATCTAGCGCTTCTCAGCAGAAATAAAAAGGCTCCCCCTCCCAACAGGAAAGCCAAAATCATGCAGCCCACAACGTTATTGTCCAAAAAGACTTTGGCAAAGTTGTCCGGAAACATCGCCAACAGATATTTGCCATAGCGCCACTCGCCCGTGTCAACAATATCGGAACTATCCGAAATACAACATCCTTTGCCGGATCGAGCAGCAAATATGCAACTAGCGCTATGCGTGAGGCGATGGTGGCGGCCAGAAGCGTGTAAAGCGACACCGAAGCAATCAGCTGCTTTGCCCTACCGAGGGCAATCCCGGAAAGAGTCGAGACCACCGAAAGAAATATGGCCGGTAGGCCCAACAACTTCAGTAGATTGACAAAACAGCGCCGGTAGTCGTCGCAGTCTCCAACACTATGGAGCTATCCAAATAGTAAGAAATAAAACGCCATAACCACGGCGACAAGAATTGCCAGAAACCCGAACATCTATCAACCCCACAGATATGACGTGGGAATCTGCACTGTGGCAAAGCACCCTCAGAGCGCTTATTCCCATCTCACTACTGGAGGCATGGACATCATAACCGCATCAGGATTCCCATTGGTCATTATACCGAATCTCGTTCCGCGGTCGTACAACAGATTGAATTCCACATATCTGCCGCGCTTTAGAAGCTGAAAGTCGCGCTCTTCACCTCCCCATGTCCTGTACATATTCCTCCTCACTATGGTAGGGTAAGTACGCAAAAAGCACTCCCCTACCGCCTTGGTAAACTCAAAATCACGCTCCCAGTCCCCCGTATGCAGCTCATCATAAAATATCCCTCCCACTCCACGCGCTTCCTGTCTATGTGGAAGATAAAAATACTCATCACACCTCTTGCTGAACCTACCATAATACTCGGAGTCAAACCTGTCGCACGTCGCACGCAAACTGTTGTGGAAGATGTCCTTGTCCTCCTCAGCGTAGTACATCGGAGTCAGGTCCATACCACCGCCGAACCAGCTTTTGGAGGTACATATAAATCTGGTGTTCATGTGCACCGCAGGTACGAAGGGGGACTGCATATGCGCAACAACAGAAACCCCGCTCGCCCAGAAGTCTCCACCGCTTTCTTGGGCCCCGGGTACTTCCCGCATAAAGTGATTATCCATCTTGCCAAAAACTTCCGAAAAGTTCGCCCCAGCCTTCTCGAACACCTTGCCAATGACGATTACAGACTTACCACCTCCACCACCGCTTCTATCCCACTTCTTGCGCCTAACTTCCGGAACATGATCGGAGAACTCGGCCTCTATTGCCAAAAACTCAGCAACTATCCTATCGCGCAACTCGGAAAACCACTGGGCCGCCAGTTCTCTTTTCCTTCCCATAAACCCAAACTCATACAACCTAACAAAGCCAGTAAGGACGTCTCCGCAGATACACCTAGGTGCGGCAGGGTCGGGCTAGTAGGTACACCAAATTACACACGCGGTCAAGAACGTCAGCCCCCCTACGAAGTAAATTCACCTGCAAAATTAAAATCAGCAACGCAACCCGCTGTTAGCCCTCTCCACCAAACTCACAACAAAGCATGGTACCAACACCATGTGTGGTAAACAGCTCCAGCAGCAGAACATGCGGTATCATGCAGTCCACTATGTGCGACGTCCCACACGCTTCCCTGACAAATTTTATGCAAGTATGCAACTTGCTGACCGCATCTTCATTTATCTCTCCATTGCTCAGCAATTTTTCCACCTGGTCTACCGAAACCCCCTTGAGTCGGCAACCATGCGCATCCCTCACGCAATCATCGGTATTGGCCATGATCACCAGCTTCGCAGCCGACATAGCAGAGGCTATAGCGCCAGCCACAAGGGTGGGATTTACGCTGTAGGTAGCCCCGCCAGGCCCCTTGCATACAGGAGAAACTACCGGAATAAAATCCGATTCCTCTAACAAAAACAACAAATCTGTGTTGATCCCATTGGGCTCCCCAACAAAGCCCATGTCCATGATCTTTTCTATATTGTTTGGCCCGCTATCCCTGGAAGTACAACACGCTTTTTTGGCCTCTACCAGACATGCATCTTTCCCACTAACGCCCACCGCACAGCCTCCAGCGTCGTTGATCATCTGCACTACTTCCTTGTTCACTAGCCCCGACAAAACCATCTCCACAATTTCTAGGGTCTCCTTATCAATAACCCGGAAACCGTTCACAAATGCGCATTTTTTGCCGAACTTGGCCAGAACCTCTTCCACCTTGTGGTCCCCACCATGGACTACAATCGGGTTCACGCCAATTTGCTTGAGCAACACAACATCGCTGGCGAACCGCGCAGAGAGGCTGGCATCCTGCATTACGGCCCCATCATACTTTATGACAAAAGTCTCACCCGAAAACCTCTGTATATACGGCAAAGACTCCGACAGAACCCTGACGTCATGTAACCACTCACCGTTCCCGAGAAACTGGTCTGCGTCAAGTCCGGATAACAAAGCACCGCCGCTGCTACCACCCTTCGGCACATTTTGAGACTTCATGAGCTAACTCCTTTATTCCTTTTCCAGACTTGCTGCTTGTTCCAATTACAGGGCGGAGCAACATCCGGCTATCGGACATCCGATCGTGTACAGAACACACAACTTCACTCAACCCCTCTTCGGTTAATCTGTCTACCTTAGTCAGGACAAGACTATAGTGCACACAGTGCGCCTCAAGCCAGGACACAAAATCCATGTCTATATCCCTGATCCCAACCTTGGAATCTATAAGCAAAACCACCCGCTGTAAAGCCCCCCTAGTCAGAAGGTAGTGTTCCACCAACGACATGCAAGAGTGCGCTTCCTCCTTGGACGCCTTGGAATACCCGTATCCAGGCAGGTCGGCAAGCACAAGCACCCCTTCATTAAGGTAAAAGTTTATCTGCCTAGTTGACCCCGGACTTGATGAAACCTTCGCGTTTTTTTTGTTTTTTGTTACCGCATTTATTAAGCTAGACTTCCCCACGTTGGACCTCCCGGCGAAGGCAACCTCCGGTACTGCGAACTCCGGCAATGATTGCTTGTCGCGCACCCCGGCAACAAATCTGCACTTGGATAACATAAAAAGTATGGGGCCCTACATCTGACTGCTTTCAGTATGCGCCATACCTGACGCAAGGTACACTTAAAATCTTCTACCTAGAAAAAGCACCCGAGACAGCGTGCGTGCCAGCCCCTTGTGCGATACACCCAAAATAACACCGATACTAGGTCTCGTTACACGAATGCACAACCGATCCGCGGGTAGATTAGGCACAAAGAATTTACAACGTTGTTCATAAATGCTAGCATGGCAGGGGTTTATGTGCGCTTTGGGTGCGAGTTTTGCCTGAGCCGTGGAGTACAACGGGTGAGTTATGAGTTTTGAAGATAGCCTTGAAGAGCTGTGTAAGAAATTCCAACTCTTGAAACAACAGCTGTCGGATCCCGAGATTCTTGGGGCCCAGACCTTTGTTACCGCGTCCAAGGAATATTCGGATTTACTCCCTATAATGTCCCTGATCGAGGAGTATCAGACCGCGAAAAAAGAGGTGCGTGAGCTAGAGGAGATCGCGGGCAGCGCCGATGCAGATATCGAGCTGGTGCATCTCGCAAGGGATGAGTTACACACACAGCATAAGTTGATACCTAAACTCAGGCACCGGTTACAGCTGGCCCTGCTACCAAAGGACAAAGACGACTCCCGTAGCGCAATTTTGGAGATCAGGGCAGGAACAGGTGGAGAAGAAGCAGCTCTTTTCGTGTGCGACCTCTATCGCATGTACATGAAGTATGCAGAAAGAAAACACTGGAAGGTAGAGCATATAAGTGTTTCCCCTACGGGAATTGGGGGATACAAAGAGGCCTCCCTATGCATCGGGGGAAAGGATGTGTTTGCTAGATTGAAGTTCGAGTCCGGCGTACACAGGGTGCAACGGGTACCTGAGACCGAGTCATCTGGCAGGTTGCACACCTCCGCAGCCACAGTCGCCGTGCTGCCGGAGGTTGAAGAGGTTGATCTAAAAGTAGACGAAAGGGACCTCAGGATCGATGTTTACAGATCAAGCGGGCCAGGCGGGCAGTCAGTGAACACAACTGACAGTGCAGTTAGAATCACACACATTCCCACAGGCATAGTGGTGATTCAGCAAGACGAAAAGTCCCAGCATAAGAACAAGAGCAAAGCCATGAAGGTCCTTAGGGCCCGGCTTTACAACCTGGAGAAACAAAAGATAGAAGATGAAATATCGAAGATGCGCAAGAGCCAGATCGGATCTGGAGACCGTTCAGAGCGCATTAGAACCTACAATTTCCTCCAATCCAGGATTACAGACCACAGAATCAACATGACACTATACAGGCTCGAGCACATAATGAAGGAAGGGGACCTGGACGAGCTCGTTGATGCGTTAGTTGCTGACGACCAGGCAAGCCGGATGCGGCAGATCTCTTCCTAAGTGTGGACACTCCGGAGGACCCACGCGCAAGGCTGCTACGCTTCAAACCGAGCGCAAGGTCTGTCTACCCGCTAGAGTGGCAGGTTGTCGTGCTTGCGCCATGCCCTGTCAACTTGCTTGCTGCTCAGTAAATGTATGGCGGAATATATGCTCTTTCTGGTAGTGGACGGGACGATAATATCGTCTATGAACCCCCTAGAGGCTGCAACGTACGGGTTCACCACTCTGTCGTTGTACTCACTGACCAATTCCTTGAGGTTTTCGGGATCCTTCTCATTACGAAAAATGACCCCAACGGCCCCCTCAGCACCCATGACGGCTATTTCAGCACTGGGCCATGCGTAGTTCACATCACTACACAAGTGCCTAGAGTTCATAACAATATACGCGCCACCATAGGCCTTCCGGACAATGACACTCACCTTCGGCACGGTCGCCTCCGCGTAGGCATACAGCAGCTTTGCACCATTGCATATAATCCCGGAGTGCTCCTGCGATACTCCAGGCATGAATCCAGGAACGTCGACAAGCGTCACAATCGGTATATTGAAGGCATCACAAAATCTCACAAATCTCGCTGCCTTTCTCGAAGCATCTATATCCAGGCATCCGGCAAGATGTAGTGGCTGATTTGCCACAAACCCAACCGTATACCCCCCCATTCTACCGAAGCCTATGATGATATTTTTGGCGAACTCCGGCTTCAACTCGAAGAACAGGCCCTCGTCGCACACCTTTCGTACAAGCTCGTACATGTCATAAGGCATAGTACTGCTCTGCGGAACCAGCGTGTTTAGTGACGGACTCTCCCTATCGACTTTATCCGTGGTCTCCCTAAATTTCGGCGTACTTTTGTTGTTCGCTGGCATAAACGAGAAGAATCTCCTGATTTGGTACAACGCATCAATCTCGTCAGTGAATGCACAATCCGCAACACCCGTCTTCTTGGTGTGTATGACGGAACCGCCCAAATCCTCTTGCGTGACCTCCTCAAACATCACTTTCTTAATTACATCGGGGCCGGTGACGAACATATAGGAGCTGCCGTGGACCATAAAGGAAAAATCAGTCAAGGCCGGAGAATACACGGCACCACCGGCACATGGACCCATAATTAGCGATATCTGTGGAACGACTCCCGACATTTCAACGTTGCGCCGGAAGATCTCACCGTAACCGGATAGGGAGTCCACACCCTCCTGTATCCGAGCACCACCAGAATCATTTATCCCTATAATAGGCACCCCAGTTTTGGCAGCTGCATCCATGATGTGGCATATCTTTTTAGCGTTCATCTCGCTCAACGAGCCGCCGAATACCGTAAAATCCTGCGAGTATATGTACACTCTCTGGCCGTGTATTCTGCCAGAACCTGTCACGACCCCGTCCCCGGGAATCTTCGACCTGTCCATGCCGAAGTTTACCGACCTGTGCTCTACAAACACCCCATACTCGCTAAAGGACTCGTCATCAAGCAAAACTTCAAGTCTCTCCCGGGCAGCCAACTTGCCCTTGCCGTGCTGCTGTTGTATCCTGGACTCTCCTCCGCCAGCTTTGAGCTTCAGTTTTTTGCTCTCCAGTCCCTGAAGCACCTCAGAACTCATTTCTCACCTTAAACAAAAGGACACAGAAATTATAGCAAAAAATTGCCAATCTTCCCACTTTATGTGAGACGAACGCATAAATTCGGTTAATTTACTGCGCGGCTGCAGCCCTGAGTTCCTCCATCAACTATTAGGCTGCACGCATTTCAAAATCGTACTACAAGCGGTTGCGCCGTACGCTACAATCACAACCCTGCGCATATGAACCTACCTCTGACATCGTGTGCAAAAGAAAGTACTCCTCCCGCCGCGCTTTACCATAAGTATGGGGCTACCACAAGCCCGGCATGGATGTCCGTTCCTCCCGTATACGGCAAAGTATTTTTGAAATCCACCACTAACACCCGTAGGCATTTTGTAATCCCTTATGGTGGACCCGCCTGCATTTATAGCAAGCTTTAGAGTGGACTTGGCCTCCCGTACAACTTTCTCGCACTCCTCCAATGACAGAGAGTTCGCCAGCCTCGTGGGAGATACTCCTGCTCTGAAGAGGATTTCTGACGCATATATGTTGCCAATACCAGCGACTACCGAGTTGTTCATTAGCACCGCCTTAATGCACGATTTGCTGCGGACCTTACGTAAGTGTGCGGCGCAAAATTCTTCAGAAAGTGGCTCTGGGCCCATACCTTTTCGAAGGGCCACGTACTGCGCATCGTTGACGAGTAACACAGCACCAAATCTTCGGGTATCGTTAAAGACCATGTGCCCCCCGTTATCGAGGGTGAACACCACGTGATCATGTGTCTCTGGGATATAGAGTTCCGACCACGTTATTCTACCACTCATCCCCAAATGAAAGACAATGCGCCACCCGTGGGCGCTTAACGCAAACACCAGGTACCTGGATACCCTGCTCACAGACTGAATTCCACAGCCTATAATTGTCCTTTCAAAATCATCTGCAATTCGCACTCGAAGATCACGCCGATAAACAGCCACGTTGCCTATAGATCTACCAGCAGCCGTTTGCGCAAAAAACTTAGCGACTACCTCAACTTCTGGAAGTTCCGGCATTGTCAAGGGATTTCTTCTTCTTTCTGCGAGCAAGATTTTTCCTCAGGAGCTCAGCCAGCTTCTTTTTCTTGTCTTCGCTGTTTATCTTTGACTTACGCATCACAAAAAACTACAATCCGGTCTTTGCCGTTATAGCTTAGTGGCAGAGCACGTCCTTGGTAAGGACGGAGCCCAGGTTCGATTCTTGGTAACGGCACCAACGGGTAGGTAGCAGTTTTTGCCCATTCTGTACAGCGTTTTTTCCGTGGCTGCGTCTGACGCCACGTGTGGGCGTCTGGTTTTCCTTCGGGTAGATGGGAAGT
>JBQEQW010000038.1:0-9495 GCA_052043535.1 Anaplasma sp. | reverse complement strand
TTATAGACCTGGGGGGTTTGTATCATTCTTATCGATTCCCTATTGATCACACCAGCCACAACCCCGTCAGCGACGGTCTGTAGGGTGTCAACGGGGGATAATGCAGGCACTATTCCCGCATGCTGGGAAAGTGCCTGCTCGATTTTATCCGGGGGAATATGCTTGGCAAGCGGACGGCACGCGTCGTGAATAATGACAAAGTTCGGGTGAATACCGGACAGACCTTCCAGGCCCATGAGCACGGAATCTTGCCGTCTGCTTCCACCGTACACAGGGGGCAGTAGCCGACTTGCTACAATCGGAGGTACGGAAAGCATCGCGTTTTTGTACAGAGTATTATGGCTGCTATTGATGACAACAAGCACCTTTTGTACGTAGGGTGCCAGGGCACAGGTGATTGCATGCCATAATACCTCTTGCCCATTTATCTTCATGTACTGCTTGGGCACTCCTGCTCCGCCAAGCCTTCTGCTTTCCCCGGCAGCCACCACAACCATAGAACAAACTGACACCGGAGGAGACACGTTCAGGAACAGGGTCCATGGTACACTGGTTCTGGTAGTTTTCCAAGAACGATTGCATATACACGCCAACTATAGAGCACTACGCCGCTTTACTTACCATATCCTTGATGTCGGATGAAGATTATATAGGGGACTGCGAAGTATCGTTGAGGTTGTATGGTGACTCGTGGTACGATACCGCACGTTGTGTTTTTGGAGATGGTTGCACCATCATCGATCCGTAGACTCTTGCAAATGTAATCTGGGCTTGGTGGGGGCCCGTATGCGCTTCGCAGCTATGCGGTACCTGCATTGACACGGGTGGGGTCCTTTCTTGCCCGGCACAGGGGGTTGCTACGTGCCGTGTAATGACGGACTGGGCTGTTGTGTGGTGTGACACATAACGATATGTTAGAAGAGGACAAGGGGGATTACAGTGTGTCCCAGGACCAGCCACTTACCTCCGGAGTGGCGTTCGCGGCACACCTGCACGCTGACGAAGAGCAGCACCAAGACCATCTTGCGGAGCTAAGGCACCAAATTGACTTTCTCCACAAGCAGCTGGTCCATCTAGAACAGGTGGTACTGGTGGAACGCCGAGCCGAGCAGCGTGAGGCTCTGCGCAATTACGTGAAACACCTTCGTGCGCGTTCTGGCATGGTCTGCAGCATCTTCCTGGTACTGTCAGCAGCGCTATTTTTGACGTCGATTTTGATACTCACAAAACATGTCAAGATACTCTCTAAAACCATTTTTACAGGTTTAATGCCCGGGATAGTCGCCCTATATTCAAGGCCGTATCCCATGGAGCTCAAAGTAGCGGCAACCCTGGTCGCTCCGCTGCTACTTTGCACGGTAATTCTTGGATTCTCTCTGCTGTTCCATGGCTGGAGAAAAGATAGGATCCACGCCGTACTCATAAGCGACTTAGTAGAGAAGTACGAGGCCTGTCAGGAAGTTGAGCGCAGTGTCTCTGAAACCAGAGCTGCCCTGCAGTCCGCCGTGGTATACGCTGTCAACTCCGGCACGGGAGAGCTGCAATGGCTGAAGCAGGGCATCCTGCTGTGCATGGGTGATCTCGATGCGCTTTGCAAATTTAGGGAGTGTCTGGACGTTGAGGTTGCGAAAATCCGCGACAGCATTGCCCATATCGATGGGAAGATGCAGCTTCAAGTGCGCGATGCTCTCGAATGGAATTTTCAAAGAACTACCCGCGCTCTGGATGATACGGAAAAGAGGCTGCAGGCCCTTAGCAACCAGGTGGCGGGTTACCTGGACGACACCATGATGACGCTGGACGAGACCCGCAGACTTGCGGATAGCAGCGCTGTACGTGTAGACAACTCTGTGCAAGAACAGCTGTCCGGTGTTCTTACACAGATTGGGCAGATCAAGACAAGTTTTGGATCCCTACAAAAGAGCGTGTCCGAGACTCTCCAAGCGGGTGTAAATACCACTCGGAAGGCAATATACGATGCGTTAGACGAGCGCATGTCTGGGCTGAAGGTTGTGTCTGACCTCCTCAGTCAGGGCCAGAACTCAGTGGTGACTGTCTGTAACATGCTATCTGAGGCGGAAGTGGCACTGAACGGGTGTCTCTCAGTGAAACGGTCATCGCGGTGGAAATTGTGTAGTGCGCCCCAGCATCCATCATTGGAGTACACATACACGACACCAGAAGGCAAGACCAACACGGTGTCAGTACGCAATAAGATCTCTGAGGTGGCCGCGCTCGTGTTACGAGCAATAGCAAATCTACGCGCGTACGAAAAAGCACATGGGCATTATGACAGATCTCAAGAGGCCTATTGGGTGCACTGTAGGGACGTTTTACGCCAGCTGGATCGTGGCCTGTTCTATGGAGGGGGAGGGATAGTATTTCATAATGCCGAAGAATACAGACTTTTTGCCCGAAAGGTGGAGGTTGCCGCGGACGAAGATGCTGTGCCCGATGAGATACGTCCTGCACTGAGGAGTTTTGCTCAGGCGGCCAGCGGTCTGCTGCTAGAGCTGCCGTGCTATATAGCCGTTGCCCTAGCCACAGATGAGATTCGTACTTCCATCGATGGTATGATAGAGGCCTGTAAGAGGATTTTGACGCGTGTGCCGCAGAGCCAAGAGCAGGAACGGGGAGAAGCATCAGTGCCTCCTGCGCACGTCGTGGAAAGTGTAGTTGCGGAGCGCGTGGTGCCCAGTACTCGCAAGGTTGTTATGACAGCATCGGCCAGTGGGTGAAGCTTTGTGCCGCTGTACCTATGCGGAAGACTGAGATATCTCAGTCGAAAGGTGAAATCTTCACCGAACTGAACAGCTGGCTTTTCCACTCTTTCAGCCCCCGCTCGATCCGGGTGTCATATAGCCCGAGTATCGATGCAGCGAATATAGCTGCGTTTGCGGCGCCAGCAGCGCCTATGGACATAGTTGCAACGGGGGTGCCTTTTGGCATCTGCACTATGGACAGCAGACTGTCCACACCATTTAAACACTTACTCTTAACGGGAACGCCCACCACAGGTAGGCTGGTGAGCGAAGCCAACATGCCGGGCAAATGCGCTGCGCCTCCGGCTCCAGCTATTATAACCTTGAAACCACTATCGCGTGCCGACTTTGCAAAGCTGTACAACATGTCCGGCGTTCTGTGCGCCGAGATGACCATAACTTCAAATCCGACATTAAGCTTCTCCAGCACCTCAGTGGCCGCACTCATGGTAGGGAAATCAGACTTGCTGCCCATAATGACGGCAACTTGCGCGGTGTTGCTGCTCATCCAGCTTCCCTTCCCGATGCAGATTCTAAGGCGGCGTGCAGAGCCCTGGAACTCGTAATGTTTGTTACAGGAACGTCGCTTCCACTGAGAACTGCGATGTAAGGTATCCGCCCGTTGAAGTGCACTCCTTTCCCTGCTAGAGCGTAAGCCAGCTTGCTGTGGTACTCAGAAGACACATTGTACGGGACAAAATTGACTAACTTCTGCTCCAACAAAAAGGCCGCAAGTTTGTCTCGGCTGGTGTCAAGCGATATTATCATGGGTTCCACGTTCTTATACGTGTCTATCACCTGTATAACCTCGGGCATTTTCTCCACGCAGTTGCTACACCAAGAGGTGTACAGCACGAGCAGAGTTGGACCAACTCCCATCTTCGACACCAGGTTATACAAAGACTCTTCTGAGCTTATTTCCTGGATTCTGATCGACGACTTTTCAAGCTCAAGTTCGTAGTTGTGCACGCTGCCTATCAGTATGAATGACGCAACCGACAACACACAAAAAGCGGCTATGAAACACTTGTTGTATAGTATCTTGGGAATCATACGAGAACCCTAAACAACAGACCCCACCGCTGGCAATTATGAACCCGCTAGCAGTAACTCTCAAGGTTTTTATCGGATTGGGTTCCCTACGCAGCAACAGACTAGTTTTTAGTTGAGGAATGTTAACAAATGGTAGTTTTTACTACATACCAGGTGTGCGATCAGTGGTGTACGTGTTATAGCACCGTGGTTGTAGGTGTGGCTGGTTCAGCGCTTAATGCACTAGGGTGTATGTGCAATGTCAGTATGTCTTTTACCGTTGTTAAATATAGCAATCCTGCTGTATCCGGTATCCAGCACTCTTAGGCCGTGAGTTGGTCTTCCTACATTCCGCTCCGGCTGTAAGGTGTGCAATTCACCTGTCACTTGCAGTTTTGGTGTCATTGACCGGGGCAAGATCTTACTTGCGATATTCCTGTGTGGCGTGCGCCTGTGCGTTCTGCTTTCTCATTGGTGTGGGTATCGATACAAGCTTCCTACCAGGCGGCTTTTTTCTGTTTCTATCATACGGATGTGGTATTGTGCTCTCCGGCGTGACGGCTGACAAGTATGCTTGCCGCGGTATACCATAAGACCTGTTCTACTTAGCCTGCGATCTAAATGAGCTTGATACTTTCCTATGATGATGTAGACTTGGTCAGTCCCGTTGTGTTTTTGGTGCTGGATTATGGTTCAAACGCTTACAAGGGCCAGGCTTGCTGATATAATAAACAGGGAGATCGGCCTGTCGCGCGAAGATGCCCTAGCGCTTGTTGCGGAGATACTTGATGAAATGGTGTCATCTTTAGTGAAAGGGGGTCTGCTCAAAATATCTTCGTTCGGCACATTTAAGGTGCTCCGGAAGAAGGAACGCATCGGAAGGAATCCAAAGACGCTCGAGCAGTTCGTGGTTCGTGAACATAACACCGTGACCTTTTGTCCTTCCGCGGCTGTTAAGAGGCTGATAAACGGTGATGAGGCGTGACTGCCGACCCGATAGCGAGCAAGCCGGTCGAGGAAGAAGACCGCGAGAAGATGTTTTACACAATCGGTGACGTAGCTCAAGAAGTTGGAGTGGACCAGTGTGTGCTGAGGTTCTGGGAAAGTAAGTTTCCCAAAATCAGCCCAGTGAAAAGACGCGGAAGAAGGCTGTACAGTAAGGAGCACATAAACACAATTAAAAAGGTGAAGCACATGCTCTACGACCGCGGATATACCATAAAGGGGGCCCAACTGGAGTTCAAGAGGAAGAGGAGCGACGCAGAGATAGTTGTGGAAGAGAAAAGCAGCTTGGTCCGCCTTTTGGATAATATGATAGGCATGCGGGATTTGCTCGCTAAGAAACTAAACGGAATGTAGCGCAGCCAGGTTAGCGCGTCAGTCTGGGGGACTGGAGGTCGTGGGTTCGAATCCCGCCATTCCGACACCAATGGCTAGAGATTCCTGCACGCGGTGGCGTGGGGGCTCGTGCTGTGACCGACAAGGAGCCCGGGTTTCTGTGCAGCAGGGAGGTCAACTGTGATTTGACTGGGCCCCGTTGCTGATGCGGCCTTCAGATGATAAGTGCGTACGTCAACAACGGAAACCCAGTTTCAAGACCCGTGGCTTTCTGGTTACAAGTCGGGGTTATTACATCCAATAAAAGATGTCAGATGCCCTTTCAACAGGAGTGTGGGCTGACTCCGGGTCTTGTTCTGATGCGGACGATTCATCGTCTGCATCCTCCACTTCATTCAACGATTCCCCAAGCGATTCTTCGACTACATCAAGTTCTGCTACTTCTGTAAATACGCTTTGAGGTGCTTCTTCAACCTGTGGTGCCATGAGAGATTCTGCGACCACCGCAAGTGTTACAGCTTCTGTGTCAACGTCTTGTAGGTCTTCTCCTTGTACCGTCATCAAAGGTTGTGGTGCTGCAGCGAGCTTAGGCCCTAGTGCGACTTGCTCCGCTTTTGCAGGTGCAACTTCATAACCTGTGGTTTTCTTTGCCACTACTTGCTGTTCTGTAGCCACGGGTGCATCATGCTGTGCTTGTGCAAATGACGTGCTGCCGCCTTCAGTCAATGTCATAGAGATTGTACCAGCATAACCCTGAGCTTCTTCTCCTGGTACGAAATCTCCCTCATAGTCCAACAGGGACATTAACGGCGGAATGTCGAAAACTACACTCGCAGAGTTGTTGTCGAAACTGATAAAAAGCTCCTGTATGGCTGTTCCCATAAAGACCGCGACGGGAGTGCCGTCCTTTGTGGTGAAAAACACAGCGCTACTGTCAGGATCTTCGTCGGTGTGAGATGTCACTTGCAGGTCCTGGCTCTGTATGGTGAGGTCGGACCCATCCATTACAATATCCTTGGAAATGTCTAGGTCTGAAAAAGTTGCCGATGCGGTGCCGCCGGTGTGTGGGTCATATTCATAGTCAAACATAATATACCTTTAAGTTGAAAAAGACTGTCGTAGATGAGTACTCGCAAACGACTACACCCAGGTAGATTCTCTTATGCTCGGCCCAGAAGATGGTTGCCGTTGCGATATAAATTTGTGCTGGGGATTACTCTGAGTGCACCTCAACATGCAGATCAGGATGTACATCATCTATGAAAGGAAGTATCTGCATAGGGTTGATAGCAAAATGTGCTTGCAGGAATCTTTCTTCTGGGGAGAGGCTGAATGTTATGTGTGACAGCGCAGAGTTGTACATATCAGCCAACACTTTCTCGCCTCTGCCGAATACAACATGGCTGCGACAATGATTGTCTGCATCCGGGACTGCATCACCGGTGTTGCAGTATTGCAGTGGTAGGTGGCTGATAAAGAAGTCATCAGCTTTTATAGTCATGTGCCCATTGCTCGTGGAGAAGTGTTGCATTGGGTTGTCATCCTCTACACGGAGTGCTAGGTCATAGGTGTTACTGAGATCAAACATAGTGGTCGGTCCTTGCTTGTAAAATCGTGGGGATTCTATGGGGGGCTACTTAATCTTGGGTTAATTTCCTATTCAATTTTGTGGTATACTACCGCGTGTGAATGGCACGTAACGTGCTTCTGCATGACGCTCTTGCCCCGCCATGCGAATTGCGCACCCCCCTATATTATGTTACAAGTGGTGCGGACGGATGGCCGAGCGGTTTAAGGCACCAGTCTTGAAAACTGACGTACGTTAGCGCGTACCGTGGGTTCGAATCCCACTCCGTCCGTCCGGTGTGTTATCTCGTTGAGGGTTACTTTGAGAAGCTATTCCGGGTCCTGCGCTGGAAACGTACTCCACTTTATTGGCATTGGCGGCATTGGGATGAGCGCATTGGCGCTGTTCGCTTGCGACTGTGGATATGTGGTACAAGGGAGTGATAATGCTGTGTCTCTAGGCACGCTACGCATCTTGCAAGACAGAGGCATAAGGATTACCCAGGGTCACGACGCGAGCCACGTGCGGAATGCGGATGCTGTAGTATATTCCAGTGCCATTGGGCTGGATAATGTCGAGTTGCGAGCAGCGAAGATGGCTGGCAAGCCTATACTGCACAGGGTTGATGTGCTAGCGCGGATAGCACGCACGAAGCGTACAATAGTGGTGTCAGGTTCACACGGTAAAACCACCACCACAGGGCTTATTGCTGCGATCCTAGAGCACGCGGGTATGGATCCCACCGTTTTCATTGGGGGTATGGCCCAAAGTTATTGCAACAACTACAAAATAGGCCGGAGCGAGTGGATGGTAGTGGAAGGGGATGAGTCCGATGCCAGCTTCACGAAACTGCGCGGTGAGGTAGTGGTTGTTACCAACCTGGAGTGGGAACATCCAAACAACTATGAACATTACGGCGCTGTGGAGTCCGTGTTTGTGAGCTTTTTTCGGGATACGAAGCGCAGCGGCATTGCGGTGCTGTCCAGTACATTGAGCGATGCACTACTGCAGAGCGTTGAGTGTGATGTAATGCTCTATGGGTTGCGTGACGGCGATGTACGCGCCACTGACGTTGTATATGCGGGGGACGCGATGTTTTTTAGTGTTGTGGCTCAGGATGGGACTGCATTGTGCCGAGACATACGACTCCCGCTTCTTGGTGAGCATAATGTCGAAAACGCACTTGCAGCATTTGCCGTGGCGCGATTCCTCAACATTGATCCCAACAGCATCAAAGTTGGGCTGGAAAGCTTCCAAGGCATTGGAAGAAGATTTGAAATCATTGCCAAACCCAAAGGTGTCACGTTTGTTGATGACTACGCACACCACCCAACAGAGATAGAATCCACCAGGAAAATGGCAGCATTACTCGCAACAGACGGCGGTGTAGTGGGTATTCTACAGCCACACCGGTTTACTCGCGTGAAGTGCTTTTTTGATGGTTTCGTGTGTGCAATTGCCCAGTTTGGGCACATGATACTCACCGATGTCTATTCTGCGGGGGAAACCTTAATATCTGGATGTGAAAGTACAGACATTATGCATGCGGTTAAGAGTTGCGGATTCGATCGGGTGGTGCATGAGAATGATCCTCAAGTTATTGCACAGATTATCAGCTCTGTAGCGGAACCTGGGGATATAGTTGTAGCTATGGGTGCAGGGAACATTACTGACATTGTGCGCAATGTGGCGAACACGTACTCTCGTCTGTAGGAACGTGTCTCTACTTTGTAGAGTGCCGTGCGGGTGCAGAGGCCACATTAACCAGAGAGCCCGACAATTTTCCTGATTTCTGTAATATGTTTGTGAGCCATGGCCTTGGCGGTGCTATTGCCATCGACAAGTACTTGTTGTATGTAGACATTATCGCGGACAAGCTCCTTAATTCTTTCGCGTATGGGAGCGATCTCCCGTATTAGTAGATCCGACAACGCATCCTTGAACTCTTTAGTGCTACTTTTGCCAAACTCGCGACAGACTTCTGCCTTTGTTATTTTTCCCAGCGTCGAAAATATATTCACCAGATTGCACATCTCCGGTCTATCGCTGAGCCCGTCTAGGGAGAATCCGGCAATGCTGTCCGTAGTGGCCCTTTTTACCTTCTGCACGATGTCATCATCACTGTCGCTGAGATTTATGCGGGAGAAATCAGACACGTCTGACTTGCTCATCTTTTTTTTACCGTCCCGAAAACTCATGATTCTTGCCGCGTCATCGAAGGCCAGTGCCTGTGGGATCGGAAAGTAATCAACCCCATGTTCAGCATTGAACGCTTTTGCGATATTTTGAGTGAGCTCTATGTGCTGCTGTTGGTCATTCCCGACCGGCACTGTGTCTGCCTTGTACAAAAGTATATCAGCTGCCATCAAGATGGGATACCCGTATAGGCCCATGTTTGGACTGCATGTGCCACTTTGGCTTTTGTCCTTGAATTGCGTCATCCTGTTTAACCATCCCACCGGGGTTACACACCCCAGGATCCAGCAAAGCTCGGAGTGCTCAGAGACAGAGGATTGCAGAAACAACACCGACTTTTCCGGGTCAATACCACAGGCAATGTATGCTGCAACGAGATGCTCGGCGCGTGAGCGCAGCGCGCCTGACTCAGTTGTTGGCTTTCCAGTGGTGAGTGCGTGCAGATCCACAACACAGAATAGGCACCTATTGGAGTTCTGGAGATCAATCCAGCGGCGGGCGTAAACAAAGATAATGACTGGTTGGGGTGGGGCCCGGGAAGGTGTGTCAAACGAGAATATATATGGAGCACACAGGGGGGGCGGGGTGCCAAAAACAATA
>JBQEQW010000037.1:0-25019 GCA_052043535.1 Anaplasma sp. | reverse complement strand
TTATGGGGCTGCTTACACTCTGCAGGAGATGCTTACGGTGAAGTCCGACGATATTGTAGGTAGGGTAAAGATCTACGAGTCTATAATAAAGGGCGATAGCAACTTTGAGTGCGGCATTCCTGAGTCGTTCAATGTTATGGTGAAGGAGCTGCGCTCCTTGTGCCTAAACGTTGTGCTGAAGCAGGATAAGGAATTTACTAGTGGCGAAGTAGAGTAGGGATTGTAACCATGAAAATGTTGGATCTATATGGCTATACAAGTATAGCTCAGTCGTTTGATAAAATTTGTATATCCATCGCCAGTCCTGAGAGCATCAGGGCCATGTCCTATGGTGAGATTAAGGACATCTCTACCACTAATTACCGTACGTTTAAGGTTGAGAAGGGGGGGCTATTCTGCCCGAAGATCTTTGGCCCTGTGAACGATGATGAGTGCCTCTGTGGCAAGTATAGGAAGAAGCGTTATAGAGGGATAGTGTGCGAGAAGTGCGGAGTTGAAGTCACGTCCTCCAAAGTTAGAAGGGAGCGAATGGGGCACATAGAACTGGTTTCCCCAGTTGCGCACGTTTGGTTTTTGAAGTCCTTGCCATCTCGTATAGGGGCTTTGCTCGACATGCCTCTGAAGTCGATAGAGAGCATCCTATACAGTGGGGACTTTGTAGTAATTGATCCTGTGACTACTCCTTTTTCTAGGGGCGAGGTAATAAGCGAGAGTATGTACAATCAGGCTCGCGACGCCTACGGGGAAGATGGCTTTATTGCCCTTACTGGTGCTGAGGCGATCAGGGAGCTGCTTGTCCGGTTGGACCTGAGGGCCATCAGGTCTGGATTGAGGAGCGAGCTCGAGTCCACAACTTCTGAGATGAAGAGAAAGAAGGTGGTGAAGAGGCTGCGTATCATCGAGAATTTCATCAACTCAGGAAATAGGCCAGAGTGGATGATCCTGACTGTTATTCCGGTGTTGCCGCCTGACCTTAGGCCTCTGGTTTCTCTGGAGAACGGTAGGCCCGCTGTTTCCGACCTGAATCACCACTATCGGACCATTATCAATCGTAATAACAGGCTGGAGAAGTTGCTAAAACTGAATCCTCCCGCGATTATGATTCGGAACGAGAAGAGAATGCTGCAAGAGGCGGTGGATGCCCTTTTCGATAGTAGCAGGCGTAGCTACGTTTCGAATAGAGCTGGTAGCATGGGCTACAAGAAATCGCTCAGCGACATGTTGAAAGGTAAGCAAGGGCGGTTTAGGCAGAACCTGTTGGGCAAGAGGGTGGACTACTCTGGTAGGTCAGTAATCGTCGTTGGTCCGGGATTGGAGCTTCATCAGTGTGGCTTGCCAAAGAAGATGGCGCTGGAGCTCTTTAAGCCTTTCATCTGTTCGAAGTTGAAGATGTACGGGATAGCCCCGACGGTGAAGCTGGCGAATAAGATGATTCAAAGCGAGAAGCCGGAAGTGTGGGATGTTCTTGATGAGGTTATAAGAGAGCACCCAATACTGCTGAATAGGGCGCCTACCCTGCATCGGTTGGGGCTGCAGGCTTTCGACCCGGTATTGATTGAAGGTAAGGCTATACAGTTGCATCCCCTGGTGTGTAGCGCGTTCAACGCGGACTTCGACGGTGACCAGATGGCGGTGCACGTTCCTTTGTCCTTGGAAGCGCAGCTTGAGGCTCGGGTGCTGATGATGTCTACCAACAACATTCTGAGTCCTTCCAATGGTAGGCCTATCATAGTGCCGTCGAAGGATATAGTGTTGGGTATATACTACCTGACGTTGCAGAGGGAGGGTAAGGACGATCGGGAGATCATGACCTTTGCAGAGTTTAGCCACGTGGAGTACGCGCTGCACGGGGGGATTGTGCATACTTCCTCGAAGATAAGATACAGGATGCAGCATTCCAACGATGCAGGGGTGATGGTCAACGAAATGGTGGAAACGACTCCCGGTAGGCTGGTGTTGTGGCAAATTTTTCCCAAGCACAAGGATCTGACTTTTGATCTCGTGAACCAAGTGCTGACTGTAAAGGAAATAACGTCCATAGTTGACCTGGTTTACAGAAGTTGCGGGCAGCGGGAGACTGTTGAGTTTTCGGATAAACTCATGTGCCTTGGCTTTAAGTATGCGTCGCAGTCGGGGGTCTCCTTCGGTTGTAAGGACATGATCATTCCAGATACCAAAGCGGTGCACGTTGAAAATGCTAGCGAAAAAATTAGGGAGTTCTCCATACAGTATCAGGATGGGTTGATCACCAGAAGTGAGCGCTATAACAAGGTTGTGGACGAATGGTCTAAGTGTACAGACTTGATCGCTCGAGACATGATGAAGGCCATCTCTCTTTGCGATAAAGAGGGGAAGCTGAATTCGATTTATATGATGGCAAATTCCGGTGCCAGAGGTTCCGCGTCGCAGATGAAGCAGCTTGCCGGCATGCGTGGGCTTATGGCTAAGCCTTCGGGTGAGATTATCGAGACTCCTATAATCTCGAATTTCCGCGAAGGACTGAGCGTATTTGAATACTTCAACTCTACGCACGGGGCTCGTAAGGGGCTTGCCGATACCGCGTTGAAGACCGCGAATTCTGGATACTTAACTCGTAGGCTTGTGGATGTGGCACAGGACTGTACGGTTGTTGAGCATGACTGTGGTACGAAGGGTGGCATCGTGGTTAGGGCCGTTATAGAGGGTGGCGCCGTGGTTGCGACGCTTGACAGTGTGGTGCTGGGAAGGGTTGCCGCGGTTGATACTTTCAATCCTGTTACAGGAGAGTTGCTGTTTGAGGCCGGTGAGTTGATTGACGAGTGGAGAGTAGAGAAGATAAAGATTGCGGGGTTGGATGCAGTCAAGGTGCGTTCACCGCTGACTTGTGAGTCCAAAAAGGGAATTTGTTCTTTGTGCTACGGTAGAGATCTTGCGGTCGGGGATTTGGCGTCAATCGGTGAGGCTGTTGGTGTGATAGCTGCGCAGTCCGTCGGGGAGCCAGGTACCCAGCTTACGATGCGTACCTTCCACGTTGGTGGCACGGCGATGCGTGGTGTGGAGGTATCTAACCTGATTGCTATACTGGATGCCCAGGTGAAGCTGGTGAATAGCAACGTGGTAACCGACAGGTACGGTGACCAGATAGTGATGAGTAGATCGTGCGAAGTGGTGCTCCTCGATAGCATCGGCAATGAGAAGATGCGGCATGGCGTTCCATACGGGGCGAAGCTGTACGTCACGAATGAGCAATCGGTCAAGATGATGGAGAAAATTGCGGAGTGGGATCCGTATACCATTCCAATCATTACCGAGAAAACTGGGGTAATAAAATATGTTGACCTGATCTATGGGGTGTCGATTAACGAGGTCCTCGATGAATCCACCGGTATATCGAATAGGGTGGTGATAGACTGGAAGCTGCACTTGCAGGGGGCGAACCTTCGCCCGAGGCTGGTGTTGTTGGATGAAGACGGTAATGTTGCGACTTTGTCTAACGATTTGGAGGCTAGTTACTTTGTGCCTATAGGTGCGGTGTTGAACGTCCAGGATGGGCAGAAAGTTCACGCTGGGGATGTGATCACCAGGATACCTAGGGAGTCCATCAAGACCAGGGACATCACGGGTGGTCTGCCCAGGGTTATTGAGCTGTTCGAGGCGCGGCGTCCTAAGGAGCATGCGATAGTTAGTGATGTTGACGGCCACGTTGAATTCGGTAAAGACTACTACAGGTCCAAGAGGCGTATATTCATCAGGCCTGTGGACAAGCATCTTCCCGTTGTGGAGTACCTTGTGCCGAAGGGTAAGCACACCATAGTGAATGAGGGCGACTTTGTGCACAAGGGTGACTTACTGATGGATGGTGACCCCGATCAGCACGACATATTGCGGGTTTTGGGTACCGAAGCTTTGGCTAGCTACATGATCTCCGAGATACAGCAGGTGTATAGGTTGCAGGGTGTGAGGATTGATAACAAGCACATCGAGGTGATACTCAGGCAGATGTTGCAGAAGGTGGAGATCACGGACCCCGGCGACACCATGTACTTGGTGGGCGAGCACGTTGGGCGCGAGGAAGTCGTAAGGCTGAACAGGAAACTTGAGGAGTCTGGGAAGAAGGTGGTTTCCTACGTTCCGATCCTCCAGGGGATTACCAGGGCGAGCCTCGAGACGAACTCGTTTATTTCTGCTGCGTCGTTTCAGGAGACTACCAAGGTTCTGACTGAGGCTGCTTTCTCAGGGAAAGAGGATCCCCTGTACGGGCTGAAAGAGAACGTCATTGTTGGTAGACTGATACCTGCGGGTACAGGGTTCGTAATGAACAAGATCAAGAAGTTGGCTATGCTTGATCAGAGCGACTATGCCACCTACTACAACAGCGAGTTACGTGAGATTATGGGTGACCTGGGTGATGAGCTGGTCAAGGAAGGTACCATACCTGGCTCCTCGGGTGACGACTACCTCGGCGGTGGAATTGTGGACTATTAATAGCGGGCTGCCATCGATGGTTTGGTGCTAGTAGGCTCCGTAAAGGAGTTCAATTGCGCTGGGGCCTGCTCTCTTCCGATGTTGTTGCGCACCCTGACAGCAGCAGCCGGCTTATCGGGGCAAATGTCCTCCTGTGCTGCGCAGTGACGCCATGTTCCTTGATTGATAGCAAATGCGCCTTGGTTCCGTAGCCGCGATTTCTGTTCCACGCATACTCTGGATGATGTTCGTGAAGCGCCCGCATTAACCTATCTCTGGTCACTTTTGCAACTACAGATGCGGCGGCGATTGACGTGCTGGTGCTATCTCCCTTGACTACCGCTTTGATTGTCCAGGGGAGGTCTGGAGTTCTGTTTCCATCGACGAGGGCCAGAGCTACATCCATTTTTAGGTCCAGTAGCGCGCGTTCCATGGCCATATGCGATGCTACAAGTATGTTATGCCGCTCTATTTCGCAGACGCTGGCAAATCCCACCCCACACCTGGCATGCCGTTTTAGCTCGTCGAAAAGCTCCTCCCTTTTTTGCACGGAGAGCAATTTCGAATCTTTTATTTCCCACATGTAGTCATGCTCCCGCTCAAGTATGCAGACCGCGGCTGCAACAACTGGACCAGCTATTGCCCCATATCCCACCTCGTCGACGCCAACCACTACAGAGGTAGGAGAAGGTCTTAGCTGGTCCTCTAGCGAAAAATTCGGATGTGTCATAGCAGCAAAACGACTCCCTGCGTTAGGTATAGTAAATTCGGTGTTGTATTACAAGCCTGGATTTATAATTTTTCGGTGAGCAAACCTCAGGTATGGATTCGTGATTGAGTTGATATATCCAAAAAATTGGCACTAACTTTTTTGTTTCAAATAATAGAACGGATGTATTCTAATCAACATACAGCGCTACGTAACAAGCATTTGCGGTAAAGCGACTTGATATAGATGTAAATCATGGTTATATAACTGGCTGCAGTGCCGTTTTTCCTTACACAAGTTTTATGCACATGTGTTGCGGACGCGCCTCGCAAAAAGATTAAAATTTATAATATTTTTTCTTGACCATAGGCTCATAGGGAGATATCCTGCGCTGACTTTATGCTCAACTCAATATGCCACATACGGGCGGATAATTTGCAGTGAAAGGGAAGGTAGTAGGCTTCTCCGGTACTCGTTTGCAAGACGTGCACTTGTTGTATAGGGTGATTAGGATATTTTATGGAATATATTTCTGTTTTATAGGAATTTTAAGGTGATGTTACGAGAGCACACATTGTGATGCTGGCGTTGTCCTCAATTTTGGCGTAGAAGGTCTTTGTTAATATATTATAGGTTTGCAGGCAATGGAAGATATTAGGGGGCAGAGTGAGATGGAGAGCGAGATAAATCGCATAATACGCGATGTGGGAGCGCTGTGTTACGACGGAAGTACAGAGAATATTTGCTTTAGGGCCGTTGTAAGGATTTTGACCACAACTGCCAAATTCAGTGCTTGCATGTCCAAGATAGACAAGGAACTAAAAACTTATAGGCATTGTCACAGCAAAATGAGCGAGAGGGTGAACAAGGAAATGAGCTCCTGGTCCCAAACGTCCAAGGACATAGCACACGTTCCCCATAAGATAGATTTGTTTTATGCGTGCAAGAGCAAGGTACGCGGGATCCTAGGCGCCTTCCATGAGATGTACCATGTGGACAGCGTAATAGGTAATGTACGCGGGCTGATGGTTGAGTTACTAATTAGGGAGTGCAGAAGGTTGCGGCATGACGGCGTGCAGATGCACGGCAGCGAGGCTTCTCGCGGGGAGTCTTGGGACATTGGTGGCAATAGTGGGACTAATCGAGATATCGTAAGCATACTCAACAGATTTTCTGAAGCTAAGCACAACGCAGATAAATATCCCGAACAGTGGTACCATAGAACCCTTTTGTGTTTTGCAACGGAAAGAACCACCGCTGACGGTTCAAGTTTTGGAGCACAACAAAACAAGGTGTGTATTTGTTGCGAGATTCCACAGGGCCTTGAGCTGACTGTGTGGACTCAGGAGCTTTGGGTATTAGGCAGCATAGGGGGCAAGGTTTCCGCAGAGTACCATGATTCACTGATGGGCATGTCCAGCGTTTTTGTTAGAGAAATTACAGGTACGGGTGCAGTGAGGGGGTTTCATGACATTGCGGTACTAGGGGACAATCGCGGCTGTGTGCGCATTTATCATGGACGAGTGCAAGGCAAGGCTAAGATAGGCGGGAATAACTCCGGTGAAATTTTCTGCAGCACCCGTTTAGATGTCAGTGAAACGACTATGGAGAGCGCGTTTGGGTACGAGGAAAAGGTAGTTAAGCCCACCGTTGAGTCAGATCCCTTCGGTACAGCGTGTGGCGACAAGCGGTTTTTCTTGGAAATTGCAGGAAACAATTCCGGAAATGTGTGCGTGGAAGGAGACGGCGTATACAAGGCCGAAGTGCTAATTCATGGCGACAACAAAGGAAAAGTTCTCTGCGCTAATGCTAGTCTGAGAATACGTGGCCGTGAGATAGATGGTGCAAGCGCTAACAAAGCCCAACTTTCGGATGGGACAGGCAGTTCGAGGTCTGGTTTGCTGTCTAGGCTTAGGCTCTTCGATTGCAGTGAGCCGGAATGGGAAGATGTATGTGATTTTTCTTCCTACGTCCACGTGAGCCATTGCGACGTGGAGATGTCAGTGAACTCACTGACAAGCACGTCCATATACGGAACGCATAGTAAGCTAAGGCTAGCGAACTTTGGCCACACCGCCGCTGATAACAGGATTTACGACTGCAGAATTTTTTTGCACAACAGCACGATTGTTCAAAGTGCTGGGACTGAAATAAGCCATGTTTGTACGAGCAATATCCATCTAGAAGCTAGTGAAGTATCTTTGCCTGATGCCAAGGTCGAGCACAGTGTGGTGGATCTGAACGGGGATTCATATCTTGCCGCGCGGAATATGGATACTTGTGATATGACAATCGGAGAGCGAGGTTATGCGCGCATTTACGGCTCCATGAACGGCTGCAGGACGCTTCTTCTGAGAAATGCAAATATGCGTGATGCAAGAGCGGAGGCAAAAGTTCGCGCGAAACAGGAGCAGCATCTACAAGAACGCGGGCTGCGCGTGTCCGAAATTGATCGTGGAGTTGTCTACGTAGAAGAGGGACATTTATCTGCTAGTTGCATGTCAGATGTTTGTCTGATGATCGGTGGTTCCGGCGGTGTCCATGTTTCATATTTCAAGAGAGGCAGCATTAACATAGGTGGGGACTTACATGCCCTTCCTGGTGACGCCGGGGACAGAGGGGTGCCTGCGAGCACTGTGAAAAAGTCCATAAGATTTGCGCTAGAGCAGGAAGGAGTTAGGCAGGTGTTTGAGACGGGGAGGACAATAGATGACGCATGGCAGGGCTTTGTAAGCGTTGTACCACTCAGAGAGGACTACATAATGAGGTGCGGCGGCACGTGTACGCTGAATTTTGAACTTGTTGAGGGTGCAGAGGTTTTTGCTGGCGGTATGGGCCACAAGAATACGCTTCTGCATGTAGGGGATATGAAGGCCAGCACCTTTTCTATGAGGCAGGAAGGTGAGATGCACATAGAGACTGTTGAGAGGTGCATCGGTGAGATCTTTGGCCGCGGAGTTGAATTGCAGGTAGGAAAATTGCTCGGCAGCAGGCTGGAGCTGTACGATGATGCCAAGTCTACGGTGCGGACGAGCGCTTTGCACAGTATTGCCAAGATTGGCAAAACTACGACGCTTTCGTGGCTGCGCGACGGAGGTATCACGTGTGATGGAGCAGTCACCAAAGATTTTGCTGCGGGAAAGTATTTGTTTAAGGGTACGAAGTTCAGTGCAAAAAATTCTCCCGAAGGTGGTGCTCCAGCAGACAGCAGTGCCGTGATAATGAAGAAAAACATATTCCAGGATCGTAACGGCAAAATCGTGCAGCAGCTAGGAGGAGCTATGTACCTTGAAAGTGTGCCTGTAGAAGAGGTTGGCGGACCGAAATCTCGGAGTGCGATACTTGAGCGCGCAGAGCTTGTGACAAAGTTTTGCCGAGGCCAAATTGTCCAGGTGGTCAATGTTGTGGAAGGCACGCGTGCTTCCGTTTTGGGCATCTGTAGAGATCATTGTGCAGAGTCGGTACGGTCAGCTGCAGAAATGTTGCCACTGTTCTCGATTCCACATGAAGGCAATCGCATGATAAATGCTGCAAGCGCCATAACAGCTTCCAAACAAGCACGTCCGGTGGCGATACCCAGTGTTCCAGAGGGGATGCCTGGTGCTAGTGGATGTCGAGTTGCAGGAATTCTTAAGCCAAATGTCGCTTCATGTTCCACTCCTAAGACGCCACGCAGCGGTTGTGCCTACGTGAGACTGCATGCTAAAACGCCTACAGCAACCGCATTGCGTGGTGATGCGGTGGAGGAAGCAATTGAAATGCGGCACTGCAAGATCACCACTACTTCTGGTCTAAGGGTTACCGCTGCGCACGCGGGTGAGAAAGCTACCTCTGCCAGCAAGTCCATGCCGAGTTCTGAGCTTCTGAGCGCATTGATGCGCAAGAGGGATGGCATGGTGTCACCTTTCAGCAATGCCTATTTAACTGGTGAGGGCACTGCCGCGCACAACACTGTTGTTGCTGAATGCACAGAAGAGTGCCCATTACTCCTAGATTCAGTGCGTGTTTCAAAGGTGGGTAGCAGCAAGTTGATCGCGTAGAGCGAAGATTGTGGCAACACCGGTTGTGGGTTGAAGTTGTCTGCCTCCCATGACCAGCGACCGTTAGATGCAAGTCCGTTGCGATTCGGACCCCAAGAGAACGCGTTGCTTTACCCCTGGATGGGCGACTTGTATTTGGTTGACATCACCAAGGCTGGGACAAGAAATTGTTAATAGCGGCCTGATACACAAAGTATGCCAGGTGCGATACCAGCGCTGTCAAGTACGTGTAAGACGCCCTTACCCTGAGGCATCCGCACAACACGCCTATCAGGGAACCTGCCACGTGCATCCAGGCAAACAGCGCTAATAGTGCCAAAACGGCCGAGCGGACATATATGTGTGGTACACCACTCTCTAACCTGTGGTACTTCGCGCGCGCAAGAACCACCAACCTGCCCAGGAGCCAGTTCACTGCCCCCCCTACGGACGAACCGAAGGTCGCTATTGCTATGGATGGCACACACCCGTACCCCCCGAAATAGCACATGATCCTGAAGACGGTTGCCCCACTAACCGGGAGAGCCATGGACCCCATTACACTATCGGCGAACAGCAGGAGGTACACCTCCAACGTATGAGAAAGACCCACAAGCCACCTCAAAGCGCGTCCAAGGACGGAAAGCGGGACCGGTGCGATTCGAACGCACGACCCTCAGATTAGGAATCTAACGCTCTATCCTACTGAGCTACGGCCCCAAAACACCCAAACCTCCTGGCGTCGTCCACACTCTACACAATCTTTGCATCCTGGACAACTAACATTTTCCCCAAAACGCAAACGCGGCTGTGAATTGCTGCTTAGACGTGTGCCGGTTTTTGTCTCTGCAAACCCCTGGCTCGTGCGGACATGTCTACGAGCATGGGAAGCGCAGCTGAGGTAAGGCGCACGGCTGGGGACCGGAACTAATATGCTTGCTGTTCTGGGGAGGAGGCCGTCCATAGGCCATACTTCCCTCTCTTGCGACATCTGCACAAGCCTTCCGGCCAGCCATCCATAACCACGGACTGCGAGGCAGGCCTCTACTTACGGCGCCGTACAAAGACTCATGCAGGAGGCCGCATAGGCCACGCTAGGCGCCCCAGACACCACTCCGATTCCTAGTTTCGGTTGCACCTTGCGGAGAAACATCCACGACCATGGTTTTATCGTGGCAGCTGAAACGAATTAGGTTTTTTATAAAAACAAAGCACGAGAACACAGCAGCGCCCGCTACCATTATAAACCAGACCTTTTTATACATGCATCTGTTATGTCGGTGATCCGTTCAAAACAATAGCTCATTACGGTATAAATGCTAGAATTATTAGAATTTTATGTTAGCATCCCAGCAGTGTTGTGCCCGTGATTCTATGAAAACTATCTGTATATTTCTGGTTCAGATGGCGCTTTGGGTGGTTTTCTCTGGGTATTTTGACCCGTTTTTTCTCTCTGCCGGCGCGGTAAGCTCGATGTTGTCTGTTTTTGTGTTGCGCAGATTGTCCAGCGCTGTTGCCGTGGATTCCGAGAGGCGCGACCTATCTTTCGTTGGCAGCGCGCGTCTCTTGGCAGGGCTTTTTTGGTACCCTCCGTGGATATTCTATCAAGTTGTGCTATCCGCGTGGTATGTTACCAAGAAGGTGTTCATGCGCGATGTTACGAAACTGCGACAGAGTTTTGTCGTAGAAGTTGTGAGCACGACTCAGAACAGCGAGTTAGGGGCATTTCTGTTAGCGAATTCGATAACCCTGACCCCCGGAACTGTGGGGATGAGGGTGACGCCTGATTACAGGGTGAAAGTGCTGGCTTTAGACTGGGAGTTGCTGCCTGGAGTCGGGGATATGGACAGCGCGGTTCGCCGCGTCGCAGGAGGTCGTAGCAGTAGTCCTGTTAGTAGGGAGGAGTAGACAGGTGGGTGGCGCCTGCCCAGAAAACGCAAAGGGTTGTTGGCGTGGTCCTAGCGCTGGTCGACCGTTCAGGTGCTTAGACTTGTTTAGTGTGCTCTCTTGTAGATCTGGACGATGCCGCTGACGGTGAGGAGACTGTTGATATCGTTTATGTCCTTGCAGTCCTTGAAAAAACGAGACCCCCCCCCGGTTGCGACTACGTGCAGGGTTTTTCTGCTTTCCTCGTCGAATATCCGCCTGAGCACCCCCTCGACCATGGACCTGTATCCCCAGTACAGCCCAGCCTCCATCGATTGGACGGTAGAGGAGCATATGATCTCTTGCGATTCTCGTACGCATACCTGCGGCAACAGCGCGGCGCATTCTTTCATGCTCCGGGTGAGGCAGGATATTCCGGGTGTCATCACCTGTCCGTAGAGGGTCCCATGCTTGTCCAGTAGGTTAAACACGGTGACAGTGCCCATATCAATAACTAGGAGGTCCTTACCGGGCCACAGGGCGCGCGCGGCCACCAAACCGGCCAGCCTGTCGGTTCCTACGGTTTCCTGAACCAGGCGAATTTTTACCCCTAACAGCTCCGCGTGAGAGTTCTGCACGAACATGGGTGAAATGCCCAAGAAATCCTCAAACATCTCCCGAATATGCACGCTTACTGCCGGCACAACGCTGGAAACGGCTGCTCCATGCACCTGCCTTATGTCCATAGATTCCTGGGATGTGAGCACGCTCAAAAACGCAAAATATTCAGCAGCAGTTCTGCCGTTACACGTCGACATCCTCCACTGATGGGTGATTTTGCCATTTGTGTAGGCAGCCACCTTGACGCTGGTATTTCCCACATCGACCGCAAGTATCATAGATTTCTACCGCGCTTCGGCACCTACTGCCTGCTCCACCTTGGAGAACCCCTCCTGCACCAGAAGCTCAGCTAGCTCCCCGTTGATCCTCTTCGCTACACCCATGCCCTTGTACACTAAGGCAGTGTATAACTGAACCAACGACGCTCCAGCTTTTATTTTTCTCAGGGCTTGAGCTCCACTACTCACTCCTCCGCACCCGATTAATACCACCTTTTGTCCCACCAAAGAATACATTTCTGAAAGCACTCTTGTGGACAGGTCGAACAACGGCGCACCGCTCAAACCTCCGGTTACCGATTTGCTTATCTTCTCCTTACCAAGCAGACTGAGGTCAGCTGTGGTGTTGCTCACAATAATCCCGTGAATTTTATGCTGCACGACCCTGTCCGCGATGTCCTTCTTTAATTCATCACTGATATCCGGAGATATCTTCAGGAATATGGGCACCGACTCCGCCTGGTCAATCGAGCGACGAGCATCCCTCACAGCGGAAAGAATTTCACCGAGAGGAGCCTTGTGCTGCAGGTCACGAAGCCCTTTCGTATTTGGGGAAGAGAGGTTTATGGTGATGTAACTTGAAAGGCCGTACACGCTTCTAACCAGCTCTGCGTACTCTGCGGGTGGATCAGTGCAATTTCTGCTAATGCCAACATTCACCCCGAATACCAGGTTGTTGAGCTCCTTCCTGTCTATTTGTTTAATTAGGCGTCGCACCCCTTTGTTGTTAAACCCAAGACGGTTCACCACGGCCTTCTGGTTTGCGAACCTAAGGACGCGGGCCCCGCTGTTCCCAACCTGAGGCTTGAGCGTCACCGTGCCAACCTCCGCGAACCCGAAGCCTAGCCCCATGATAGGCTTGATAACCTCGCCATTCTTGTCGAACCCAGCGGCCAGGCCTACGGGTGTCCGAAACTTTAAGTGACAAACCTGAGTGTTCAAACACTCGGGCATCTGCCCCCTGGCCTCCGGGATCAACCCGTGCTTTAACCCGAAAATCACCAACTTGTGCGCCATCTCGGGTGGGATCCAAAAAAGGGGACCAGAGTTAGACTCAGACAACAACGCTACCGAACTAAGCAACTCGCGGGAGTATACCACACCCTCATGAAATACCAAAGCCTATCCGGAGGTAAGGGCACGGATTTTACGCTGCTATTACGATAACTGCAACAACTGTCAATACATACTAAGTAACGATATGGTACACTCCCGGTAGTGTACCTGGTGCGGCATGCCACTTGTAATCTTCGGGTGTGCCGCACGCTTCGGCTGTATGGGGCGCACCTGGCTGGAATGCGGACTTTGGACAGGGGGTTGCTAATGCGGGTCTTGTCTGTAGACAACGCACCGGAACTTAGGATCCTGCACACCAGATCCTCGGTAATAGAAAAAATAGACGATAAAGTCCTGGGGCTTGTGGACAACATGGCACAGGTTATGGGCACGAGCGACACAGTGGGTTTCTCCGCAATTCAACTCGGGTACGGCAGCAGAGTGTTTGCCATAAACATGACTAGCGGCCTGTTTGATGTTAAGCAGGATTTGAAGGTGTTGTCTGGGTATCATTCACTGCGAGACAACGTCCTGGTCTGCGTGAACCCTCAAATCATCAGCTTTTCGGGCGAGACGGCGACCTTATTTGAGGGCTGTCTCTCGGCGAGTTCCTACGGCCTTATCGGCATCAATAGGCCCAAGCACCTCGATCTTAGGTACACCGATCTCGCGGGCAACGAATGTGTGATACGGGCCTACAACTGGCTGTCCAGGTGCATCCAGCACGAAATGGATCACCTGAACGGTGTACTATTGGCCAACGTTGTGGATAACATACGCAATCCAGAGGTCAAGAGCGTTTCTGATGAGGACTACAGCTCAGTTCACATTTTTCTACTGGGAAAAAATCCTAAACCTGGGGCTAATGAACTGCCCCCTTGAAGCTTCGCGCTTCCGGCTCTGACAGAAGCCTCCTCAGAGGCACAGGTTTGTACAACGCACATGATATACTTCGATCTTAGACTGGTACGTGTGCATATTGCCTGGTACAATGTGGCCGTTTTGTTCACGGATGGAGGGATGTGTGACCATATCGATTAACGGCCCTGGGCTTTGTGCGAAGGATTCTGCGGAGAACTTGGTAGTAATGCTGCATGGTAGGGGAGGGAGCGGTGACAACATGATGGTAGTTGCATCACAGATGTCCAAAGACTTACCAGGCACCCAGTTTATCGCGCCACATGCGTATAGGGGTTATGGGAGTGGCTATGCGTGGTTCTCAGACAGTGTGAGGGACATGGAAGAGAGGACTGCGCTGATTGAGATTATGGAGTCAGTGGAAATTGTGAACAAGTTCATCGATGCACAATTGGAGAAATTTGGCATGGGCGATGACAAGCTATCCCTGGTGGGGTTCTCCCAAGGTGCCATGCTGTCCATATACATAGGGCTGTGCAGGAAGAAAAGGTGCGCCTCTGTTGTGGCCTACTCCGGAGCTGTGCTGTTCCCCAATGCTCTGGCTATTAAGGTGCGCTCGAAGCCAAATGTATTTCTCGCACACGGAACAAGTGATGATGTCGTTCCGTTCCATTACTTCAACGAGGGTGTGAGCTTCCTGAATACGCACAGCGTTCCGATGGTAGGGCACAAAATGGAGGGAGTTAACCACACCATCAGCAGTGAGGGCCTAGCGCTTGGTATAAAATTTATCAAAGAACATTTCGCCTAGTGCTCCGTGTTTGGGGCTATGTACCGCAGCCTGTGGTGTAAGAAACTCCTGAAGAGGTATTGATAGATTTTCGTTAGAGTGTATCATGCACGCTTGTGATGTATTATGTCAAAGATGTCAAAGTGACCTCTGTGCAAAACACCAGTGGCGATCCCATGGACGTCTTTGACCTGTGGTACTCCGAGATGTTGATATCTGTGATGGGGTCTCTGGGAGAACCTGCTGCTATGACTCTGGCCACCTGTAGCAAGCAGGGTGCTCCGTCGGCGCGTGTTGTGTTGCTAAAAAGATATGACAGGGGCGGGTTTGAATTTTTTACAAATTTTGAGAGCAGGAAGGGTCGCGAAATAGCCGCCAACCCGCTGGTTGCGCTGGTCTTTGATTGGAGGTACATTGGCAGACAAGTACGCGTGGAAGGGGTGGCGACATTCCTTAGCGCAAGCGAGTCGGATGCCTACTATGCCTCCAGACCTCGTGAAAGTAGAATAGGTACATGGTGTTCCAGGCAGTCCATGGTTCTTGAGGATAGGAACAAGCTACTGGTGCAATTTGAGAGTATGACACAACAGTTTGAAGGGCAGAGCATACCTCGTCCCGAGTATTGGGGCGGCATCAGGGTCACTCCGCACGTTGTTGAATTCTGGACAGAGGGTGAGCACAGGTTACATCTGCGCAAGCAGTACAGCAGGACAGATGACGGAGGGTGGAAGTGCGAGGAGCTGTACCCCTGATTGCTGCTCTCCACGGGACTCGCTCTAACGGCTGATGGTGCTGGACTATGCGTATTGTACTGTGTCAAGGAAACTTTTCGCCACCGAAGCGTCGTTGAACTCCACCGCCCTACCGCCGATTTGCTGAGTGGTTTCGTGTCCCTTTCCCACTATCAGAAGCATGTAGTCTCCACGCACGGCGAGGCTTATTGCGTGGTGTATTGCCTCCCGTCGATCGGGAACCTCGATCGCACGCTTGCAATGTGACAGAATCTCTCCGCGAATTGCTGCTGGGTCCTCGCTTCTTGGATTGTCATCCGTTATTATAACCGCATGGGCGTACTTATCGGCTATCATGGCCATGGTTTTGCGCTTTTCCTTGTCTCTCTCACCGCCGCACCCAAACACCAAGGCTATTTTTTTGGAGAAGCCGTGCCACCTTAGCGAAGTTAGAGCCTGCCTCAAAGCCTCCGGAGTATGTGCATAGTCCACAATGGCTAGGTCTCCTACTCGCTCCATGCGCCCCTTCGGGGTCACCAGGCGATTTATTGGTATGTTATCGTGGCCTGAGGCTGATGCAACCACCAGAGCCAGAGCGCACAGTAGGTTGGATATCTGGAATTTTCCCAGGACATGAAACGGCCCTTCGTACACTATACGGCTCTGTATCTTTACTGCTATGTTATGCCCGAACTTATTGCTCTCCAGGTGTGTGAGCCTGACGTCTCCCTTGTTGATGCCGTAGGTGATGACCTTCCGGTATTTCGCCAGTCGCTTCAATTCCGCATACTTGCCGGAGTCCGCGTTGAGTACAGCGCATCCTTCATGGGACAGCACTTCGGAGAATAACTTTCTCTTCGTAGCCCAGTATACCTCCGTGCTTCCATGGTAGCCTAAATGATCCTGAGAGAAATTAGTGAACGCTGCGGCCTGTATTACTACGCTGTAGACGCGTTTTTGGGCGATTCCATGGCTAGAGGCCTCCATACACAGGTATTCAACCCGTGAGTCATGCAGCTCCCTCAGCGTTCTGTGCAGGGCTGCGGGGTCTGGAGTCGTAAGTGAAGCTCTATGACACAGTGTTGTGGGTACGCCGTTGCCTACTATTTTGCCTAAAGTGCCTATGCTCGCTCCTTTTTGTCCGGTTAGACTCCAAATCTGTCTGCAGAAATCGGCCACGGAAGTTTTGCCATTTGTTCCTGTAACTGCGGCAACAAACCTCGGCTGCTTACCCTGATAAAACCTTGACGCAAGTCTGTGGTACAAGTCACGCCGAGCCTCACAAACAATAAACTGGCTACTACCGGCGTTATCTACTCCATCGGTGTCGCCAATCACTATAAAACCAGCTCCTGCCTTGATCGCGTCTGGTACGAACTGCTTTGCGGCATCCGATAGGCACACGAACACGTATCCCTGTCTTACATCCCTGGAGTCGGCAGTAACACCAGTGGCCTTGGCAGACAGCTCGCGCACGACACGATCAAGATCCATACATTTCAGTGTAGCGTTTCCGGGGGAGTAGAACACACAACTTAGTACGCCACAAGTGCCATATTGGGAAGTGGCGCATTTGTGAACGCGTTGTTCATATAGTTGTATAAACTACCGTAGTCCACCGCACATTATATTTACCTGCATTCTATAGCAAGGTCCTGAGAGACCTGTGCTGAGCCGGCGTATGTTCCGTACATGCGGCCATGGTCACAAAGTCTAAACTGGCCAGGCACTCCTTCTAAGGCCCGCGACCACCTGAACGAGTTATGCGTTTGCTGTCGGGGGAGGGAACGACAACCGTGACAAAGCCTCCTCCATGGATGCTATGACTTCCTCTTGATCTTCCAGGCCGCAATACACCCGTATTCCATCGACGCCGGCCTGAACAGCATTCATCAGGGATCCCTGGGCTATTGGGAGAACGATGCTCTTGCACCCTCCCCAGGACAGCCCTATCTTGAAAATCTTGATGTCCTCTAGCATATAATCCACCGCTTCCACCGAATAATTTTGGTCGAATATGAGGTTGACCAAGCCGAGGCCATACATACCCTTGCAGTACTTCTCCCATATCTCACGCTGCGGGTAGGACGGAAGACCGGGGTACACTACCTGGGCCACCCTCTCGTGGTTCTTCAACCTGTTAGCAAAGGCGATGGCAGTACTCTGAGCCCGCATCATGCGCACGCCCATAGTCTTCATGCCCCGGTGAACCAGATAGCAATCGTCGGATGATACGCACAAGCCGTAATTCCTGTACTCCTTGTATAACCTCTCAAAAATCTTTACGTCATTCGTTATCGATGCCCCCATCATGACATCGGAATGCCCACCAAAATACTTTGTGAGGGAGTACATAGTAATGTCTGCGCCATGCTCCAGCGGGTTCAGCACCACGGGTATGCAAGAGTTGTCACACACTGTGACAATATTCCTTTTTTTCGCAAACTCCGTAATAGGTGCTATGTCCTCGAGAACCAGCTTGGTAGAGCTAAGAGTCTCCACCATAATGAGAGAAGTCTTCTCGTTCGCCAGAGTCGACACATCCTTTGCGGACTCGTAGATGGAAAAGCTCCTCCCGAGTTTCGGTAGCGATTCCCGTATGAATCTGCGCAACTTGAAATATGCTTGCTTCGGAATCAATATGTGTGACCCCACCTCAGAGAAAGCTATACAAAGCATCACCAGACAAGAAAGGCCAGAGGGGTATAACAGAACATGCGCTCCCCCGTCCATTGCCCCAATATCCCTGGCCAAGTGGGTATAGGAATCAGAAGCAGCGTTTCCGTAACTTGCGTCTATGCCTGTGGTTCTGCTCTCTGTGCCGCAATACCCCCCGTATGCGTTTACAATCTCCCTTACGCTTTTAAATGGAACTGTGGACCGTCTGTGTACTGGAGGCAGCATACCAACCGCCGCCCTGTGATTCATGCCTTCAGTAGGAATTTCATGGTGCTCTACCTGACTCTTCACTTAACTTCCCTCGCTTCGTCGTTAGTGTTCAGGAAGAAGGAAACAGAATGCACTATCGCTATCTCATCTCCCAGGATTTGATGCATCAACCTTTGCCTGAGAAGTCTGCTCATTCCGGAAAAACCTTCAGAAACAACTGTGACTCTTATGTGAGATACCGCGTAGCCAGAACTGCCAGCGTGTCCGGCATGCTGCTCAGATTCATTGGTTACCTGCACACTGGCATCAACCATGACGGCGGTGATCTTCATCTCTATCAACCGAGCCAGCCGGTCATACCCATCTCTGAGCGACGAACCAGTCGCCCTCAGGCCGGAAGTGTACCCGGAACCCTCTACTGGTTCTGAGCCCAGAGTCAGGTAAGAACCCATACCAAACCGCCAACGCTACGAACTCCCGCATTGTAAGAAGGAGCGCACTGGTTAGCAAGAAATTGCTACCCAATCTTGCAGCTTGGCACCGTATGAGGCGTATATGCAAATGTACGCGGATAAATTAATCACGTGTTAACACATTGCATGATACAACAAAAATAGTTTGTATCTTTAAGTAATATGGGCTGAAAATCGTAGGATATCTTAGTTGTTTAGAAGATTGTTATGAAAGTCGGTAGGATTACTGCTTTTCTTTCCGTATTCTGTGCGTCGCTCTGCCTAGAGGCGGGTGTCTGTACCGCCGTCAGCAGTGTTGAGGGAAGTGCGTCCAATGTGAACAAGTATACATCGGTAACAGACGATGACGAGACTATGAGCGCCGCAGATTTAGGCGGCAGGGAAGGAACTACTTATTCAGGTAAATGGGGGATTGCCGCAACTCAAGCTACGGATTCTATCCATTCTATAAAACAGAAAATAACGGTGAATGCGTGTTGCCGTACGCTCCTCCCATGAATGCGTTCGACATGGCAGTCCTAGGGATGTGCGGAGACTGGGGGTACAGCCCTAGAAAGAGTGACTTCCTGGCAATGTTGGAGGACAGCTCCACCCAAGGAATTGTGCAGCGTATTTACGATGAACTGGACCACGAAGTATTTACTGCTGGTGCTAGCCTAGAGCTGTTTAGGGAAGAGTTGGCAGAGCTATGGTCCGGGGAAAGCGGTATTGTGCATGTATTTTGCGGTGAACCGAGTAATGAAAAGCTCAGGGGTATTCGCTTCTATGGCAGATACCTACAGGCCCAGAATGAACAATGGGCTGGCAGAGACTATAGCCATGTGGAACAGATGGATGATTGGGACTTCTCCTCGTCGATTAAGTATAAAACTCCGGGAGGTGAAGTGAAAATCAGGAATATGACGAAAATGGCAGTAGACCTTTCACACGCTGATGACTTAATCATTGGAGCAACTAAGGCCTATAAAGACATGCAGCCGCACTTGGTGCGAGAAGGGCAGAGACGTTGCGTATATAGAAATGTTGAGGAACAATACATTTTGATGGCTAGGAAGGATGCCATCGTCATGTTCTACCCAACCTCGATTCTCAGTTCCGCCTGTGCATCGGGACAGGATCCCACTCAGTGTGATTGTATGAATTACCTGGAAGGTGACGAGTGGATGTTGTTTGGATCAGAGGAGACGCAACATTAGCACACTGCGTATGGGAAACTTTATTAATTCTCTGCCGCGGCCGAGATCTACGGAACTGTGGCATGGGCTGCACATGCTGTTCCCAATGAGCTGGCGAGGAAAAAGAATGGACAGCCCGAACGATGCAACTGCCGAGCCTGGTGCAGCGAAGAATGGTGTCAGTATAAGCCTGGAGCTCTGGTTTTGATTGGTTGTGAGTTCGGGGTGTGACGCACTGCGCAGGGTAACTCTTGTGGGAACTGTGCCGATCGGGTTTACGGCTGCATACGAATACCTATTGCCTTAAATTGGTATGGGATACATGTCCTGTTGCAACGCTGGGGATGCCTCTTGGGGCTTTTCACGGAAAACCTTACATGTATAATTGCACTAATTTTTAAAGTCGATAGGGCAGGGTTCATGGTTGATGGACTATTTGTTCATCTAAGGGCGCACAGCGACTACTCTCTGCTTGAGGGTATGATCAAAATAGACTCACTTGTAGCCATGTGCGTCAAAGAACGGATGCCAGCGGTTGCCCTGACGGATTCTGGAAACCTATTCGGCTCGTTAGAGTTTTCTGACTGCGCCTCGAGTTCCGGTATACAGCCCATAGTAGGTTGTAACATTATGGTGCACGACTCGGGTCAGGATTTGGGCAATATCCTCGTGCTCGCAAGAACCCATGAGGGATTTTCGAACCTGATAAGTCTTGTGAGTAATGGCTTCAAGGAAAATCAGTTGGAGAAAAATAACAGAATAGACGTCGGCGACCTGATGAAACAAAGCTCTGGGCTTATAGTTCTTACCGGGGGACACGACGATATTTTGGCCCGTGTGCTGCTGAGGAAAAGCGGCGGACTACAGGCCATGAACGCGCTTATAGAAAAGTTTGCTGATAACATCTATGTGGAACTGCAGCGCCATGGGTTGGAGTCTCAAATGGAAGTTGAGGAACTGCTAATTGACTTTGCGTATGAGAAAGGTATTCCTCTGGTCGCTACCAATGATGTATTTTTCGCCGCAAAAGACGATTTCCATGCACACGATGTTCTCTCATGCATTTCGGACGGCACCTATATAGTGCAGGAAAACAGGCGCAGATTGACGGCCGAGCACTATTTTAAAACATCAAAAGAGATGTATGAGCTATTCGCAGACGTCCCTGAAGCGGTACGCAACACCCCAACAGTCGCGCAAAGGTGCGTGTTCATTGCAGAAACGCGCAAGCCGCTACTCCCGCACTTCACATGTTCTGATGGTAGGACCGAAGCTGAAGAACTTACTGAGCGTGCAAAAGCAGGTTTAGACGCCAGGTTAGAGGATAAGCACATCAGTGAAGATCGGAGGGACGGGTACTTAGACCGACTGCAATACGAACTCGGCGTTGTGATCTCTATGGACTATTCGGGATACTTTCTCATAGTGGCCGACTTCATCGACTGGAGCAAGCGGAACAACATAATGGTGGGGCCGGGTAGAGGTTCTGGAGCCGGATCTCTGATAGCATGGTCGCTCGGTATTACGGAACTTGATCCGATAGAATACGGGTTGATTTTCGAGAGGTTTTTGAATCCTGAAAGAGTGTCCATGCCTGACTTTGATATAGACTTTTGCCAAGAGAAGCGGGACAAGGTCATAGAGTATGTGAGGCAGAAATATGGGTACGTAGCGCACATAATAACCTTCGGTAAATTGCAGGCCAGAGCCGTGTTGCGTGATGTTGGTCGAGTTATGCAAATGCCTTACGCACAAATTGACAAGATATGCAAGATGATTCCGCTGGATCCAGTAAGCCCTGTTACGCTCTCTGAGGCTATAGAGATGGATCAGAATCTAAAATTAGAGCAAGAGACTGATCATGTAGTTGCAAAACTTCTAGAGGTGGCGCTAAAGCTCGAAGGACTGTACAGACATGCGTCAGTGCACGCTGCTGGTATAGTGATATGTGATAAACGCCTCGAGGATTTTTTGCCGCTATATTACGACCGGTCATGCTCGCTGCCAATTACGCAGTACAGTATGAAGTACGTCGAGAAAGCTGGACTGGTGAAGTTTGATTTTCTCGGGTTGCGCACTCTAACCATGCTTGGCCAGGTGTGCTCCCTAATAAAGGCTAGGGGAGTTGAGATAAAACTCTCGGAGCTGCCTATAGATGATAGCAAGACGTACGAGATGCTTGCCACGGGGAACTCTGTCGGGGTGTTCCAGCTCGAAAGTGCGGGCATGAGAGAGGCAATCAGCAAACTCCGTCCCGACGGGATCCACGATATAATAGCGCTCATCTCGCTGTATCGTCCAGGTCCCATGCACAATATGGCTGTATACATAGCCCGTAAGCATGGGTTGGAGCATCCGGACTACATACATCCCATGCTAGAAGGAGTGCTGAAGGAGACATTTGGGGTTATAATATATCAAGAACAGGTGATGGAGATCGCCAGAATTTTGGCTGGCTATAGCCTGGGTAGGGCGGATTTACTCAGGCGGGCTATGGGTAAAAAGATAAAGGAGGAAATGGACGAGCAGAGGGAGGATTTTGTAAATGGTGCGATCAAGAATGGTGTAGACAGAAGCAGGGCCAGCTACATATTTGATTTGGTTGCAAAGTTTGCAGGCTACGGTTTTAACAAATCGCACGCCGCCGCCTATGCGCTTATTAGCTTTCAGACTGCGTATCTCAAGGCGAACTACACAAAGGAATTTTTCACTGCATCAATGAATCTTGACATCGGTGACAAAGACAAGCTGGAGCTCTTGTGTCAACAGGCAAAAATGTGTGGCGTTGGTATACTGCCGCCCGACATCAACTCCTCTGCGGTTTTGTTTTCCGTTGCCGGTGATTCAATAAGGTATGGACTCGGTGCTTTGAAGAATGTTGGGCAGACTGCTGCCGGTGAGGTCATCCCAGAAGAGGGAAAAAGTTACCGCAGCATTTGGGATTTTGCGTGCAACATAAGGGCTAAATGGGCATGCAAGCGAGTTGTGGAGAACCTGATCAAATCTGGTGCGCTAGACGGCATACACCCGAACAGGAGACAGCTTTTTGAATCCCTTGGGGTGATTTTAGACGCGATTGATGGCAACAGAAATGACGAGCAGTCCAGGCAGGGCAGCCTGTTTGGGGCGACCGGTGTGCACAGATTGCTAGAGGTGGAAGATTGGTCCGAGGAGGAAAAAGTGCAGCATGAATTTACTGCACTGGGCTTCTACCTCAGATATCACCCCATGAGTAAGTACGAGAATATCTTGCGCGATTTAGAGATTAGGTTTGTCAGCGAGTGCCAAGATCCAACGAAGGCTGGGATGCACAAATCCGCTGGTACGATCTCTAGCGTAAGGATCAGATCTGCAAACAGGGAGAGATTTGCAATCGTTAGGGTTTCCGACCCCTACGGAGTTAGTGATGTAGCATTTTACAATAGCAGCGTCATAGAAGCTGGTAGGGACTTATTCCACTGTGGGGTTTCCGTGATGATAGACATGGATTACAACGCTGCAAGGTCTAAGCTAATCGGTAAAAGTATCAGTAGCTTCAGCGACGGGCTTACCAACATGATGCGGAAGCTGAAGAACGTAGTCATCCACTTTGGGCAGGGTGTTCCTGTGCCCAGCGTGTTGCGGGAGATTTTGAGTAGCAAATGCGGCAAGACAGAGGTTTTTATCGAACTTCTATCTGAAGGAAATTTAGTATTGATCAAGCTTCCAGGCGTGTTTTCGATCACGCCAGAGATGTATATGAGGATCCTGGGGTTAGATTGGGTGAAAAAGATTTCGGTCAATCATTGCGGGTATTACGTGCGGGTATAGCATCTGCGGCCTCCTGACTCAAGATGCCGGTTGTATCATGGGGGGGGTCGCTGAGGCTTGTATTTCGGAGATGAGCTGGTGCACATCAAATATAATCGTCGCATCGGAACCTTGGTAGAAGCTTATGCTGTGCTGTTCGGTGAAACCCTTGTCATGCGGCACACTTAGTGACAATATGCCTAAGTGGTTAATATGGGTGTGGATTGGTGTACTACGGCGCCGAGTTGCAAGATGATGCGGAGATGATAGGGTGCAAGTATGCATCCTGCACCGCGTTAGTTTTGGCATCTCAGGCTGTTGGCCTGTCCAGAATTTATGGCGTCCCCCGGTGTGCGGAGGTTCTCAGTGTGCTTGAGGTGTTAGGCCTCCTGGGGGTCAGGGTGGTTTGCGAAGGAGGGTGCTATGCGGTTGATGGATTGGGCATTGGGGGCCTGGCAAAGCCGCGTGCCGAGGTACGCGTTGGGCCTTCTGTATTCGTAACATGTCTGGTGCTGGGCCTTTTGGCTGCTCATTCATTTCCCGTATTTTTATTCAGGGGACTTGGTGGCGACGCTATATGTAGGGACATCGATGATGCGGAGATAGGCGCAGTTATGAAAATGTTATCCCAGACGGGAATGAGGTTTATAAGTAGTGGTACGCCCTTACCAGCGCTGGTGGTGGGGTATGAGGATTGCGTGCCAATTTTTCCGAGTGCCACTATTTCTTCCAATGCTGTGAAAACCGCAATGCTGCTGGCATGTTTAGGCATTGCTGGGAGGAGCAGCATACGTGTGAGCAGCGTGTTGGAGAAACGCACGGAGTCCCTACTGAGGTGTTTTGGCTCCGAAATTTCCGCAATATCTGATCGTGGTGGGACAATAATAAGCGTAGAAGGGCAAAAGGAACTGCTTGCGCGCGATGTGCATATTTTCCCGACTCCCAGATACAATCACGTGACTGCCGTAGTACTCAGTTAGGACACCATAATACATTCGCAAAGGCGTCTCCTGTAACGGCTTTACTGGAGGTTACATCGGCGTTCTGCAGGGGTGTAAGCGTGCCTTTCGTGTCATATATCACAGAAAGGCGCTTGTTGTGGCCAATAGATTCCGGCAAAACATGGGAGTCGCCGGGGCGGGTGGAGGATTTTATCTGGGGTTATCGCGAAAAGAATTCTAAAAATTGTTGACATGATTTGCGCTATGGTAGATACTCCTGCCCAGAGCCACGCAGCTCTGTTGTTTGATTAGTTAAGGGGAACTTTAGAGTAGAAATAAAGGCGGCGGTGCGTTAGCTAAATTTTTTTAGTGCACTTAAGC
>JBQEQW010000036.1:0-50801 GCA_052043535.1 Anaplasma sp. | reverse complement strand
TCCTCCTGGGCCCGGTTACTGGGTCCCTTGCTGCTGCTGCCTTCAGGGCCGCTTGGTTGGCCTGCTCCGATCCCTCTACTATTTCTTCCGCTGCTAAGGTTGGTGCTAATAAGGCCGCTCTTGATGAGGTGGTCTCTGCTAGGGTCGGGGTCTTTGTCGATGATGCGATGACAGCCATGAGCACCTATCAAATAAAGGCCGTTGACGCTTTGGATGCTATTCTTTCGGTGTCTTTTGAGTTTGTAAATGCTACCAATCCTATCGCTGCCTCGGGTGCTTTTGACGGTGACGTCCGGTCTGATTCCACTGCGTTGAAAATTGCCGTTGCTCAGGCCAAGGACAAGGCCTTGGCTGCTTTAGATGCTGCTATCTTGGCTACCCGCAAAATTGCTATTACTTGTGCTGTTTTGGAGGTTGCTGATATTTCTGATCCTTCTCTTGCTTTGGATAATGCCGTGAAGGGCTCTGCTACTGCTTGCGATAAGGCTGAGGCCTTTCTTTCTGCCGTTGAGCGGATTGAGTCTCTTGTTTACTCTGATGCCGATTTTGATGAGATAAAGTCTGCTGTTACTGATGCTTCTTCTAAGGCTCATGCCGCTGTTGCTGCTTCAAAGTCCGCTTTCCGGACTTCTGCGGCCTCTGCTACTGCTGTTACCTCATCGGTTGCACCTTCTTCTTGGAAGTGTTATTCGCTCTTTTTCCCTGGTATCGCAAAGATGTTTGCCACCCTTTTGGGGTCGGTCTTAAATGTCCCATTCGTTATCGACCGCCTTTTTAAGTTTATTCTCGGTGACGTGCCTCGCAATGTCATTGCTCAGTCAGGCATCTTCTTACCTTGGTTACTCTTTGGTGGACCCCGGGATTTGGATCTTACTTCTGAACTTTTGCGTGAATCTCCTTGGGTTTTTTCTGATGCAAAGGCTGTTCTCGCTAAAGCTCAGAAGCTCCCTGACCGCCTTGTGGAGCTTCTGCAACAGCTCCCCGCCATGCTCAATACCCCTGCCACTCTTGCCGGTGCTTTGCCTCCTTTATTGAAGAAGATTTCCTATCTTTTTCAAGATCTCCCCCAGCTTATGATTGGCGATCTGCGTATCACCTTGAGTTACACTGCCTCTGAGACTACTACTGGGTCGGTCAATCTGGCTAATTTGATGGTTATCGTCGAAGAAGATAAGTGCAGGCCGGTGAGTTTTCGTGTGGCTAATGATTATGGTTTGGATGCAAGTCTTTTTTCCCAAGACAGCAACGCGCCTCTCTTGCATGTATGGCGCTCTCGTGATCATGAACATTCTCCCTGTTCTCTTTTTGATGATACTACTTCGCTTTTTTCTAATCCCGGCCTTGCCCCTTGGCTTCCACCTACATCATATCGCCGTCAAAACCCAGGTGTACCACAGACGTGTGTCCGCAGGGGAACTCGTCAGATTCCTAAACTTCAGCCTATTCCACAGGCTCAGCTGCGAAAGGCTGCGCTTTTGTGGAACTATTCAAAGACGTCTGAACAGACTAAAACCTTGTACTATCCACGCCCTCATGCTTCCACAGCCCCGGCAGTGGCCTGTTCTTCTGTGCTTTACTTGCCTTCTTCTGTTGCACGGATCCAGCAGCCTTTAGTGGATTATATACTTCAGCAGTTGGTTCGTCCTTTGAAACAGCGGCCTTACCTCCTTGATTTTTTGAAGCGCCACATGTCGGCTAAAGGATCATATGATTTTGAGGTTCTTCCAACTTCTCCATCTCTTAGCGTTGCTGTCAAGCCGTCTTCTGGGTCTTTGTCTGGTGAACTTCGTGATTTGGAGCTCTTGGAGGAACATGTATTACTGGCGCGGAAGTCTGGCTCTGACTTCAATTGCGCTGTCGTGCGCTGCGTTCTTACTTATCGGTTGGTTTGCGAGGGGATTTGGGTTCGATTGATTCCTGCGTCAATCGCTGTTTCTGTCTTGCCTGATGAATCTCCTTCTTCGGCTCCCCTTTCCTCGGTTACCACCACTGAGGGTTTGTTTCCCTTTGTTTTGCCGCGGCCCTATAGGTGCTTGTATGCCGATATAAGGGCTAATAAAGCTGTCATTTCTAATGGCAGTGACCAGCTAGTTAAGCTGGTCACTGAATCCTTCCGCGGTGCCGTTCGTGGGTACGGTCCCAGCAATCAAGTCAACCGTATTGGACGGGCTTTGCTTGGTCTAGGCGATGAGACCGATCTTGATCTTCTGGGTTATGTAAGTCTTCCGGTTTGGACTGGGGACAGGCTTAGGGTTGACAAGCACAGTCTTTTTCGTAACCGGGCTTCAGGTGTTGTCCATCATTTACATCTTTCGTATTATCTCTCGCCCCGGGAGAAGACCGCGCGCGTGGAGCATATTATTGTTGCGGTGCGGTCCGAAGATCGGCCTCATTATGTCGTTCCACAGAGTTGTTTACATCTGGTCGAACAGGACGGTAAGTGGTCTTTTGTCCGCGGTGACTCTGATTCTCCTACCTACCAAGACCGAGATGTTTCTCTCAATGGCTATCACGTGCTGACCTCTTCCGGAAACGCGTTTGGCGAATATCAGGCATTCCGAATTCCTGATGTAGTGTTGCCTTCAACTTCCGCTTACCTAACGCTGGTTGAAGACGGACTTTTATTTGTTACCACTGAGTTATTCCCCATAGTGCCACATTTTGAGCCCACAGAGCTGGTGCTAGTTGAAGAAAATGAGCTGTTAAAGCGTCTTGAAAATTTGTTTGCGCAGGCCTGGGTCTTTCACGTAGCTTCTGCCCAGGGTGGCGTTTCACCCTCTCTGACGATCCGGACGACTTTCCAGCGCGTCACTCCTACACCCGGCGTCGAGGAGGTTTTCTGTTTGTTTGATGTCGGAGACAACGAAAGGGTCAAGTTACACGCTGTGGCTACTTTGCAACACAAGACTATCGAAGAGATGCCGTTTTATGACATTGTGCAGCTCCGGTCCCGGGTGGTTGATTCTTCTTTTGATTTTCAGGCATCCGTGTACAGCAAGCCCAGTCCCAGCAGTGACAGGGTACCCTTCATCACCTGCTTCGATGCTTCATCGCAGTCTCAGATCGTCGAAGAATTTGTGGATGATCTTGAGGAGCAGCACCTGGCCTCTGCGGAGCCAACGGATGCAATCCTAGAAGGGGACGTTCCCAGAAGCGGTGCCACTGGTCCACAACTTGCTTCCACAAAACAAATTCGCGAGTTTGTCCTTCAGGCTTGTCGGAATTATATCAACTCTGAAGAGCCTGGCACGGTGCTCTACGACGATAAAATTGTGGACGAGCTGGTTGAGAAGTATCGCGGTAAGCTGACAGTAGAGCAGGTTGTGCCCCATGTTCATTCGGTTTGAGAGCCGGTTATGTCGAATTTTGCATGTAGGTCGGAAGAAGGTGGTTGCTTTGCGGGGGGGGGGAGAATGGCGCTCCGCGGGAGAGAGTGATAAATATTGGTCACTGTGCGGAATTAAATGATGTTTTTGTCCATGTAACAGCGTGGGGTTAGATTTGATGTTGTTAATTTGTCCCAGCTGTGGCCTACAGTTAAGGGACAGTTTTATTTCAGTGGTTGAATCTGTATTTCAGGGTGGTGGCGGACTTGTGTCCTGTTTAAGGGTGCTCACCGGCCCCGTTCGCCGCTCACCTGATCTGGGAGGTAACAGGCACTTGGCTGCTGTTGCGTCTTTACGATAAAGTGTAGTTTGCTCTTCAGTTGCGCATTCTGCAGCTTCTTAGTCTTGGGAATTAATTTTTTATCTGGCGCTCATGCCGTTAATGACTCTAAAATTGACAATCTTGAGACTAGGTACAACAATAAGTTAACCGTGTCACAGTCGAGTCAGCTTTCATGGTATACACCTGCAGTCACCAGGGCCGTGGAGTATGAGGCCAGGCAGCTTTGCGGCCACGGAATGGGATAAAGCTGGGGTGTCGGTATTGTCTCCTTAAAGGAGGCGATGTCCCGCGCGTGTTGCAACGGCACCATGAAGTTGCGGGAAGGGGCTTGTGAAGTTTGCAGGGTTTGTTTGAGGGGGAGTTGCCTTTCTGTGTGGAGGTAGTTCCGCTACGGGTTGGGCAGAAATTCTATGAAGGAGAAAGACCGTGTGGGTAAGAACATAGCCGACCAGGCGAGTGACCGGGAGCTCACTGCAAGCGCCAGGCAGAAGGTGGTTGCACCTTCTCTGGCAGGTAGTGGCACGACTGCTGCTGATGGTACACCCTTGCAACGAAACGAAAGTTTCGCAGCAGGGGCTGCTACGGCAAAAGGTGTCCGAGGTGGTAGAGCTGTGACAGAGGAGTCTGCTAGTTTGGGGCAGGAAAGGGCTTCGGCGGCGGAGGCTGCTGTTACAGCGGAGGGTGCTGATGTGGGTTTTACTACCGCACATTCTGGTGCCACAAGCTATGCCGGTAGTGCTGCTGCTTTTTCGGAGAATATGTCTAGGGGAGTGGAACCTCTGCTATGTCTACGAGTGACGAGATCCTCCCTCAGGCCAGTGAAGCTAGAACTCAGTCTCCCTCCGTTGACGCACAGTGGCAGCAGCTTGGGATGCAGGAATCTGCGCCCCGTGGCGGAATGGTGAATGTTGATGTGGGAGAGGACCTTTCGGAGTCGATAGAAGGTGGTGCTATGGGTGAACGCAAAACACATAATAAGCAGCCAGGGCAAGGGCGGATAGGTGGTGCCGAGCGGGGAGGATCGTCCTCATATCGTGTGAATGGTGCCGTAGCCGGCCAGGCTCAAGGTTCCGCCGACAGTGCAGCTCCTGACGGCGCTCAACAGAATGAGGCGTCCCACGCAGCCTCTGTGCGGGAGAATCAGGGAGGGTCGTTCCAGTCGCCCAGTCGTCAGGGGAATAGTAGTCTTCGCAACAATGGCCCAAGGGGTTCCGCGTCTTCAATGGGTGGTCAATCCTCGCAGGAGGCTGGTTCCTCTGACGGGCAGTCACAGGAGAGCAGAGTCTCAACCACTGATCCATCAGGCCCGTTATCGGCAAGGGTGGGTTCACGGTATTATCTAGCGCGGCCGGGTTACTCCGCTATTGATGAACAAATCAGGCACGCGATCAAGCAGACTTCCGAGGCTCGGGAGAAACTGGAAGCAGGGAACCAGCTTGTGCAAGAACTCAAAGGAGAGGAGCTGAAAGTAAGCAACGTAACTGCCGCTTCGTTTGATACGATAAAGAAGAAGGTCGCAGCGGGTAGGCAGACTGCTCTGAGGCATGAGGTGGAAAAGCTGTTTTACTTGCAGAGCGGGCAGGATTTTGTTGAAAACATGATTGTGCTTGTGGCTGATGCTGTGGCGGGTGATGCCGTGAAGAGGACTGGCAAGAGCATTTTTCTGTACTCAATCAACTGTGATGCGGATGTGGATAGTTTTTCCTCTTTATCGGGTGAGGAAAATTGTGTCCTGGTCAGCTATGATCTTGTTGTAGGGCTTAAGGAGGGGTCTGACTGTGAGGAGAATTTCAAAAGGGTCCTATTCAAGTTTGAAGTAGGCAAGGATGCAAGACAGAATTTCGTCGTAAAAAATGTCCTGGTGAGTGCTACTGCCATGACGGAGGGCCCAGCTCAGCGCTTAAACGCTACTTCTCTGCTTTCCTATGATGGTTCGACAGGCAGATGGACTACTGGATCCAAGAGTGCGACACCCGTAACCGAGCCAGGGAATTACGCCACTGATGAGCAGAGCTATTTCGTCAAAAGTGGCATGGAAACCTGGAAGATAGGGCAGCTACGCCTCTTCCAGTACGACGGTGATTTTGCCACCATAGAGCAGAATTCTCCTTCCTGGAAGGTGCTAGAGGAAGGTATGAAGAACCTTCCTCCTCCCTACGTGGGGCCCGTGCTGCGTTGTATCTCCAAAGATGAGTTTCAGAAACTTTGTGAAGGCTTCAGTGTTGAGGACGCGAGAAAGGCACTAAAATTCGATCACGAAGGAGTAAAGTTGCTGGCAACTGCCGCGGTAAAGTCGGGCGAGGAGGGAAAGAGAGTGTCCATGACTGCACCTCAGAGGGGGTGGCGTAGCGACATTAAGGAAAGTCTGGTCAAAAGAAAGGAAGACGGCAGTGAAGAGCAGGTTGGTAAGGAATCACGTGCGTGTTTCTATGTGTTTGAGGTAGAGAACGCTATATCGCAGAAGGTGGAGGCGATAGTAAAGTACCAGGAAAAGGATAAAAAGGACAGGGATTGGAAGGAAGCCCAATTGATCGTAAGGATAGTTCCCGGGGTGTCAATTCCAGGTGTTCTCCCAGCCGATTACGAGGTGCCCAGGTCGCTTGTCATGACTTGTGGTGCTGATGACATTAGTAAGTCCCTCAACGACATAGTAAAGCGGAGTGAAGAGGACAACCTGATACCTTCCCTGTTCCCCTCGGACTTACAGGGGTCTGCAATGGGAGTGCAGCTGCTTGACCGGCTAGAGAAGACTTCCGAAGGACATATTAAGAACTATGTTCCGCGGTGGAATGGTATCTGTGAAGAGGTGATAGACCCCGATTATTCCCTTGATGAAGAATCTGTGGAAGCAGCTTCTAGCGGTACATCGCGCAATGGTGGAGAAGTGCCTGACACTCAACGAGAGAAGCAACCCTGGCGAAAAGCTGTGGAGGAAGAAGAGGCTGTAGAGCAACGACGGATTGCTGAACAGGAACAACAAACTTCCCAATATAGCAGCCTGTGGGGTAGTGATGGGAAGTTGGTAAACGAGCAGAAAATTGAAGAGTTCTTCGCATCGGGTGGGGGAAAAGCTGTCTTCGGTGAGCTGGACGAAAGTCGGGGCGTTGGTCCGCAGCTCATTCTGGGTATGGCCAATGCGCTTGTGCAGCAGCTTGACAGCAACGCTGACGTAAAAATTTTTGGAGATATTAAAGAAGAGGCTAAGTTGCTGTCCGACAACGCGTATGAGGTCAGCAAGGAGGCTACGGTAGAGGTGGACGGTCATGGGCAATTTGAAGTCTCGGTCAAGTATAATGTTGCCAAAATGACGCAGCGAGGCAGCGAGCAGCATGCTATCAAAAACGTGGAATTGTCCATCACTCCGCTAGGTTGCAGTGCGTGTAGTACAAAACTGCCTGCAGGAAGCGAGATCAATGGCAACTACTCACACGTGTGGAACGATGTACTGCCACGTGCCAGTGACACACAAATTCGCGACATGATATTGGCCATCCGTGACGGCTACGTGCGAGCTCACAAAGCTGGGGGGTATTCTTGCGATGGTAAAGCCGTAGAAAAGCTCGTTGCGCGTTACAAAGGGCGGCTGAGTGTTGAGCAGACGAGCTCCGCACCGAAGGAAGTTTATGATGCGGTACTGGCATCAGGAAAGCCTGTGCGGTCGGAATCGGCAGAAATTGAACAGATGATGCTGCAGCATGAGTCAGTCACAAGAGGAGGCGGCGTGTCGTGGCAGGATGATGACTCCTCCCTCGCAGTGGGTCCTGCATATTGGTGGGATTCTTCCCCTTCGGACGAGGATGGGGATCGCGATGTGCCACAACTTCCTGCTAAGCGTGCTAAGTCCTCCCCTAGCGTTCTGCCCGATCATGTGGGGCTGTTGGAGTCAGAGTTCTCTTGCCTTGCTCAGGAGTCTGTGTTATCCGACTTCATGCAGAGTTGCGTTACGAATAGACGCTCCAGTCGTATGGCTGTTGATAGCTACGATAGGGTTTGCAGTGACTTTATAAAGTATATCTCACCTGCCAATGCTAAGCCGACTGCAACTTTTCCTCGGCTGCATGTGCTTAAGCTACTCCGAAGTATGACCGATGTTAAGCGAGGCAAAGCAGCCACGGACGACGTACTTTTGTGCGCGGTTGTAGGGACATGTGAGTGGGATCCGTCTGTGTTGGAGAGGCAGCTGCCATCTGGTGACAGACTGAACCTCAAGATCCACGCGCAGGGACTAAGACTCAATCCCAGCGCAGACAAGCACGGGAATGTCAGTTCTCTCCTAAGGGAAAGGCACTTTTTGTTAGAGCCGGTTGTTGCTGAGCAGAAAGTTACGTCCAGGGTGCATGTAGTGGTTACTAGCAACCTGGAACTAGAAAGCAATGGTCTCGGGGAGGTTACAGTTAAGGTCAAGGACTCCAAAGCCTGCATCGCTCGGGTTGCTAGCGGCCTTGAAATGAAGAATTGCATAGACAATTGGGCGCGGCAGCAAGGTTACGGATACACTCAGGTTGCTTATATGCCCAGAAGCAAACCTTCGGGGCGGGATCAGCCCGTTGAAGAGGTCTGGAAGCCTCAGGGACTAGTAATTGGGTCAGGTGCAGATACTGTAATAGAACCCAGTAGAGGCCAAGATGAAGTTCGTGGATTGGTGGAAACTGGTCTCCATATGTTTGTGGGTGCAAAGGGCATAGGGGCTCTGCTTGGGGTGCCCAGCACCGTGCACACTTATTCGTCACGCAACATAGGTGATTACATTAGCGCAAGGGGCGGTAACCTCTTGCCAATTAAGGAAGGGCTCAAAAGGCTTTCTGAACACTTGTTACCCGAGCTCCGTGGTAACCAGAAGAGCGCTCTTGTGGACTTTTTAGAGCTATTCTTGTCCATGAAGCGGTGCGGTGTCACGCGGCGCAGCATTGCGTATCAGCCAGTTCCGTATGGTAATGCTTCCGGTCGTGCAGAGATGGTAGCCGGAGTTCGAGTGGAAACTGTTTATACGCTCTACATGGTTGGACAGAACCAGGGCCAGCAGAAAGATCCTGACGGCTTGCAGGTGAATTTGCGCATAATATATGACCTACTGGAAGGCAAAGACGACCGTGGTAGGGAGGAACACGGTATATGTAACGTGCAGATGGGGGTCCAGTGCAAATGGGTGCCCGATGTACTAAAGGAGAGCAAGGGCCAGACGTACAGCACGCCTTGCGCTGAGTCCATAAAAATGTGGTCATGTCCTGCGATACGCTGTGGGATTAACTACGGGAAGAGCGGGGTGGCTTTTGAGACGCAACCCGCGGAGTCATTGCATGCTAAGGAACTGGAGCTTTCTCCGGGTGCTGACGTACCACAGAGTGTTTTTGCGGATATATTGCAAACGGGGCAACGAGCAGCTCAGGCGGCTGAGTATGGGCCAGTGGAGCGGTTCCAGCCTAAGACTAAGGCACCCGTTAGGGCGCAGCAGGCTTCTGCGGCGACTGACGGCCGGTGGGATGGGAATGCTAAGATGCCAGACTACGCCTTAGGCCGTGTGATCTCGCTACGGATTAAGAACCTACGGGAAGAGCTGGGTGGCATTGGGCTCGGTGGCGGTGATATGAGCGTAGACCTGGCAGTTAAGGAACTCAGCGGGAAATACACCTTCGCTGATATGGAGAACAAGGAAGTCAGCGACCATATTGATGAGGTGGTAATTCGTACATGCGGTGCTAAGGGAGCTGCGAAGAAACAACAGCCATCCAAAGATGCGCAAACTCCTGTTCAGGCGACTGCTCCTGCTGTGCAGAAAGTGCCAGATGAAGGTTTGCCACCTACGCTCGAGCTCCTGGCTGATAGCCTAGAAAAGAAGCATGGTATTACTCCTGTCGCGACGGCGGTGGAAAAGCGGCTAGTCTCGATCGAGCCTACATATGATCCAACGCACTTCATGAGGATACATCGGGATGTGCTGCTAGATTCGCTAGAAACGCTAGTTGCTCAGGCTTGGAGTCTGAAGGCAGTGACGGATGATGAGGAGGCCACCCATCCGAAGTTGCATGGTAGGGCTGAAGTTTGGAGAAAGGGATCCGGCATAGGAGAAACCCTAAAGGTGGATGAGCAGGAGGTCCATTGCCTGTTTGATATCGAAGACAACGATCAGGACAAGGTGCACGTACTCGTTCGGGTGCGTCGCACCACTGTGGCTGACGAGAATCTTTATGACGTCGCTTGGCTGGGCTCCCGGATTGTCGATTCCTCATTCGACATGCAAAAGTGCGTTGATGACTACAAATCCAGAGGTAATACCTCCAAGAAAGATGGGTTCCTACTGTGTTACGAAGAAGCTCCCGGTGTGAGGTCCCGGTCTCCGCTTCGAATGCGCAGTGCCCATTTGGATGAGCAGCTCAATGTGAGGACGTCCCTGTCTAGTGGGAAGTTTTCGTTTAATACAGAGGGTACTCCGCAGACAAAAGCCACCAATGAGCAGATTAGGCTTATGGTCCAGGAAGTCTCTGAAGATTATTTGCAGTTATACCCGTCAGAGCAGTTTCGCATTGATGCCGCGACAGAGAACAGACTCGTTAGTGAATTCAGTGGGCAGCTGACCATAGGCCAGCTTACCAAGGATTCGGTGCCAGATTATGTACGCGATAGGATATTGGAGGAAGGACGGATTCCTGCTACCGATAGGCAGATTGAACGGATGATCCTGCGCGTCTATGAGGAGCTTAAGGAGCGTGTCGCTTTGGCTTTGGATGGGTGGCGTCTCGAAAGTTCAGACATATACGGGTTGATCCTCAGGTACCGTGGGGAGCTGAAGGCGGACGAGACCGTTGCCGGAGCCGTGCCGGATGCTATAAAACGGGAGGTGTCGAGCATATGCTCGCGTAATCTTCAGGAGCAGCAGAAAATGTGGGAGGAAGAGAGTGCTAGGCGAGCACAACAGCTTGCAAAGACGGCGCGGAGCCCTGCTACTGACAAGCAAATTAGGGAGATGGTTTTGCGCGTGTATGCACAGCTTGAGCAAAGCCTCAGCACTGTGAAGTGGGTCCTCAGCAATGCGGATGTGGACAAGATTGTTGCGGAGTGTAGCGGGAAGTTGACCGTTGGTCAGATGGATCCGGATTCTGTGCCGTCCACCATATTAGATAAAGTGGTAGCAGCATGCAGTCAAAACGTTGCGGAAGCCGGGAAGGCGGCTGCGCCGCGGGCTGTGGAGAAAACTGGTGCGTTGCAGAATCTCGCTACTAACGAACAGATTTTGGGCATGATTCGGGATCTGAGTAGTGCCTACAGGCCACGGCACCACGAATTCTCTCTCGATGAGAGAGCCAGGTACCTGCTTCTCACTCGGTATGCGGGAAAGCTGACGGTTGACCAGGTGGTTTCTGGGTCTATTCCCCAACACGTGCGAGATGGTGTGCTGTCGATGGGGCTGGACAAGCTCTTTACCGAGGAGGACGTCGAGAGTATGCTCGAGATTTTTACGGAGAACTACAGAACGCAGCATCCGGATATGCCTCCACTTGATGCTGAAGTTAGAGGAAAAATCGTAGCCGAATTTAAGGGGAAGACCGTTGATCAGGTGGACCCTAAGTTTATTAGGGAAAAGGTGCTGTCGTTGCTGCAGAAGCAGAAGAAGGACGTGACGGCTCCGGATGCTGTTTCCAGCAGCAGAGAGGAGTCTGGCTACGAGCCGGTTGTGCAGATGTTCTATGGTGAGCGGCAGAAGCGGTCAGTGCCAGAAGAGGCGTTTGACGTGGGTAGTAGAACGGAGGGCCGGCTCGCTACCGATCGAGTGGCAAGTGTTCCGAGCGACGCAGTCGGTAATAATGGGCCGACAACAAGCGATGATGTCCTACGGCCCAAACCTGAGCACGGTGTTATTTCTGAAGGACGGATCAAGAGAGAGATTTGGTGCATCTTTGAGAACCTTAGGAATTGCGTTGAGTTGCAGGGGTGGCGTCTCGATGACTCAACTGTAGAGAGTATGGTTATCAAGCTCAAAAAGAATGGGCTGAAGGGTAACGAGGTGAACGTGCGGCAGGCTGTGGCGAATCTGTTGACGAAAACAATCGTGCAGAAGGGTCTTTTATCGCAGGAGGAGGCAGGGGCTATTACTACACAAATACTGCAGTTTGAGCAGGGTGCCGAGAGTGTGGACGCTCAGCAAGATGCACAATCTTACGGGGCGCAAGATCTCGCTACCGACGAGCAAATTAGGAAAATGATCAGGGATGTTTCTGAACGTCATAAGCGGAATAGCCCGCATGAGATATTTGACATTAATGACACGCTTGAGGATCAGCTCGTCGCCTTATACAGAGGAGATCTTACCACGGGCCAAGTACGCGAGGTACCGTATGATGTGAGGCTAGACATAGTGACTGTTGGAAGGAGAGGCGCTCTGGAGGCGGGAAAGAGGCCAAAGCAGTTTAGCTCTGAAAAATTGCACAACAGAAGCTTGACTAGCAAGGCATTTTTAGGCACCGACGGCGTTACCACCCTGGATGCTGGAGCAGTCGATAAAGGTGTGTTGGGATCCGAGGACAAGTCTCGTGGCAGAGGTGCAAGGATCGATGCCTCTGCTCAAACGCAGGGTGGCTTGGAGAATCTGAAGAGTGTGGTAAAGTTAGGCAGGGGTGTGGGTTCTGGTGATATAGTAGAAGGGGATTGTTTGGTCCAGGTAGTTGAGCGGCTGGCTGACGAGCTAGAGTTAGAACTCGGAAACTCAGGAGGGGGCCTCAGTCAGCAAGATCGGCAGGACATGGTATCTGCGCTTGAGGGGAAGTTGTATGTTAGTGACTTTAAGCCTGGAAATAAACATCCTGAGCAGAGGGCTTTCAACACGGTAGTTAATAATGTGCGTCCATTTGCTGAGAAGCTTGTGGTTGATGAGGAGGGGCCCGACCGCATTAAAAAAGCAGCGGTTGTTGCGATTATGCATAGTACTTGTACACTTTATGATGTGATCGCGAAGGCTGGTGTGGCGGCAGATGCGCCAAGTAAGAGTCCTGAGAAGGCTCGTGAAGAGCTGATAAGCATGCTGATTACTGAGGTCAACTTCTACTTCCCTGAGGTGAACAGGCAGCACGATTGGCAGCTCTTTCTTGATCCAAACAAAGTGAACAAAATAGCTGCCGAGATGGCCGAGGAATTTCCCACTGTCACTGATGTGCGTTTGAACAGCGCGAAAGTTGAGGAGCGTGCTAAGCAGCTCATAGCGCGTGACTTGGGGCCATCTGCTGCTCCGTTAAGGCCTGCTGCTGCACCTCCCGCATCGAAGGTAGAGCTGCACCCAACATGGTGGACGCCCGACAGAAAGCTGAGAGCTGCGCCGCAGCTTTCTGAATTTCTTAAGGGGAAGTGGGGACTGCAGTTGTTCCCTAGGGGCGTGCTGCCTCACTCTCTGGGTCTGCACCACATATTAACTGTGGCTCGGGTTGTCGTGAATGCTTCTGCCGCGCCGAGTGGCACTCCTATCAGTGTTATCGGTGGTGTGGTGTCGACTAATGTTGTGCATGCGCTGCCTCGCAACTATGCCGTCTGTAGGAGCGCTAACGTGGAGGTTATTGGTCATGGCCAATTTAGAGTAGCGGTCGAGTATAACGTCCGCCTGGAGGAGGGTGTTGTGAATCCTCGGTGTATAGTTAGTGATATGGTGCTCTCCGTAAGCAACGTGGAGGATGTACAGCGGACATCTACTACGTTCCGCAGCGCTGTTTCGTATTACCACAGCGCAGGCGCTAAAGCCCCTGCATGGGTTGGTGCGGAGGACGACTTTAAGCGGCAAAAGAAGGCACCGCGGGAGGAAAACGCACCTCGCGTTGCTGCGAAGCGGGCGGGTGTATCCCGTATTACTCGGGAGCAAGCCATTATCCACAAGAAGGTTACTAAGCCCCGGGGGGAGGGGCCTGTTCAGCAGGAGAGCCTTGTAGATTGGGCACTCGGGCTCTTCCGGAAGATCGTTATCGCCCCGTTGTTTGCATTTATGTTCTCCATGATAAAGCGGACTAGAAGTGCACTGGGATGGGGGAGAGATCAGGAAGCACTCGAGCGGGGTGGTGAGGGTTCACAAGTTGTACGGCAGCAACAATCGCAGCGGCAGAAACAACCGCAACAGGCTGCGCAACCTCCGGTGGCTGGTGATGGTCGGCCTGCGCACCGACTGAAGAATCCCGTAGTTATAAATGCAGCTCTTACACCGGGGGTGTGGAGTGGTACCACGCAACCTAGGTAACGGCGGGAGATAGCTGATGATGACCGCGCTTTACGGGTATGTATGATCCATGGGTGTTGCCTGTGTGTAGGGGTTGCTTTTGTCCTCTACGAGCTCGGTCTCTGTGGGTGTTTGGCTTAGCGCGCCAGGCGCCAGGCCGTGGCCAGTAGTGGAGGAACGAATTTATGGGGAGTGTCTGATCTGTTGGCGGGGGGGGGTTGCCGATGCGAAAGCTTAATGATGCGCAGCCGTGGCCCCAGACCCCGTGCGGCCACCCGATCTCGCACCATTAAAATGCCGAACGAAATCTACGGCGGGGTCCCAAGCCGCGACCTTAGTTCCGCATCCGTGTGCCAGCCTCTCCTGTGCGTGGAGTCATTATATACGTTCATAGGGCGATTACATTTTTATGTGGGGGCTGATGTGTGAAAGTTGCTATCGCGCGGGGTTCTGCGGGGCTTTCGCTGCATAATGCCAATAGCTTGTGTTTTTATCGTAAAAATGCTACAATCCCAGGCGGGTTGGACGTTCTCAGGTCCTTCCGAGTCTTTTTTACGTTACCATTTGCCGCTCCCAAGCCTGTCACGAAATTGGGGGCAAGTGGGTTTTCCTATCAAGTTGTAGACGGTGCCTTGACCCATGGCGGCAATCCTTGGACTTAGAGATAAAAAAATCGACGCGGGTAAGAGGTTCTTACCTGACCCTTCCTTTTTGTACAAAGGAAGGGGGGGAGAGCCGCTAGAAGCCCCTTTGGAACTTCTTAACAGTCTTATAGGCAGTCTAGACAGTAAGCAACGTGCGATGGTGAAAGATCACTTACAAGATCGGCCACTGAGCGAAGAGCTGCTGGTCGAGGGGTTTATGCTGTGCTCAAACCTCAAATCGCATGGGGAATCCAAGATCCCAGAAAAAATTTGGCACGTGTTTGTCAAGATTTTCGAAGCGACCCCAAAACACCGTGAGTTTCTTACAAAGTTTGTGGAGAGCTGCATCGAAGAGACGCCAGGAAAAAAATGGCGGGTTGAGGGCTCACCTACGTCAGAAGTTTCCATAGGTCCTGTGGCGCCACGATGGTGGTCGGCTATTTTCCGTAAGCATCGGACTCCAGATGAAGAGGTCTACGTGCTGATGGAGAAGAGCTTGTTCACCGTTCGTGACTATAGGTCCGATGCCGTGGTGGGTACATTGGAAGTGTACACTGAGTGCATGATCCACGAATCGGGTCGGCACACGCAGATGGCGAAGGTGTACCGCCCATCGGTAACCATCAGGGTTGTGGGTGCGCCGCTTAACAACAAAAAGCGCCCTTCCACCTATTGGCGCATGAGTGACGCATTAAAGGACCTTTGTGCTAGGGGTGTGAAAGCGGGTACACTCCCCATGTCAGACGCCTGTACTTCCATTCTTAGTCCTGCAAAGCTGGAGGTAGATTGGGTTGACGAGGCGGCCAAATACTACGTTTCGATATACACTCCGCGCAGAGACGCACGTGTAGTGTCTGTGCACGAGAACATGCTCACCAGGAGCTCTCGTTATACCCAACAGGTCTTCAATAGTCCCGATGAGGATTATACGCCTTCTGTCATCAAAATGCTTGTCGGTCCGGTATTTGGCATTCCTGTAGGCTCTGTTGTTATTCAGAGTCACAATACCAGGAGTTCAGGGGTTTCGGACAGCGTGTACTATGTCGAAAAGCGCGCAGTCGTTGCGGATCAGTTTGGCAGGAATTCGCACGTCGTATTGCGTTACAAACTTATCAAGGAGCAGGACAGTAAAGGTAATGCGAAGGCCTATAAGATTGAGGATATCAAGCTCTATGTGAAGCAGGCCAAGCAGATAGCAAACTCCTCGTTTCTCTCCAAGGAGAGAATAACCATGGATCACGGCTTCGATGTATACACCTGGAGGTCCTCTCGCTCAAACTCCAAGTATGTGTGGACTGACGCAGCGACTGCGCAGTCTTTCGGTGCTAGCAAATCAGTGAGATACGCTCTTAGTGAGCACGATCTATGGGATCTTTCTACGGATGTTGGTAAGTTACAAGATGCTTATAGGCGCTATAAAGCGGCACACAGCGATCAACGCATTATACGCGAGGGTGTGGTGCCCGAAGTGCTGGAGTTTTTAGCAAGCCAGGTTGTGTTCCTGTGTGGGCAGAACGACCATCCACTGCTCGATGTGGAGGAACACATCGTTGCTCACAGAGGGGTTGTATGTGGCAATGACATCGTAGAAGACTACAGAGGCTCTTGCCACAGGATAGAGGAGCACTTCACCTTACAGATACAAGCAAGAGAGAGGCCGGCACACAAAGTGCACGCTTTTGTTTCGTACTACGTATATGACTACGACTGGAATGAGGAGAAGAAGATAGTGGCGTCTCTGGGAGGGGTGCAGCTGGGGGTAAGATTTGTTGATCAGGCCTTTGAGTTACGAGATTGCCTGAACGTTGACAATCAAGGCATTGACTCGGGTATCTTCAAGCTGTTTCGGATCGATTGTGAGGAAGTGCAGGTAGAGTGCGATGCACTTAGGCGTGCGATAGGCAATCTCGAATCATCTGCGGAGAACGCCCTGTTTGTTGTTGATACGAAGAAACCCACACGGAAGGACAAAAAGTCTGTGGAAACCAAGATTGTGAATCTGCAAGAGAAGACAAAAGAGTACCTGACCAAATATTTCATAGACGTTCCGGACGGGAAAGAGGAGGAATCTTCTAGGAAGGTTGTGGGAGAGCTTGTGCCGACAACGTCCGAGTCTGCTCAGAACGCTATTGAAAACTTTGCAGATCTGTTGAGGAACGATTTCTTGCTTGTGATTTTGCCTACCAGCGGGAAAGAACACGCGAAGAAGCCCGAAAGTTATGTGCGGTTTGTACCTAAGGTGGTGGTCGATGACAATTCCGCTTTTGCCAAGTCCAGAATGGAGATTTTGCAGCCTCTGGCCGATATATGGATGAAGGGGAGTGACAATCCTATACACGTTTCTTTGCTCGAGGCCCTGGTCAACTCATGCAGCAATCTGCTGTACGAGGACTTCGCAAAGTTCTTGATGGCGCAATATGGCGGTTCAAAAACCTCTCCTAACGATCTTTTGATTGTAGACAGGAAGGTATTTTTAAAGCGGGAACGTCCCGGTACGAATGACCACCATAAGGACGGAATTCGCATTGTGCAGCATGCCCTCATCTCTCCAATGATGTGGTGGGGTGGTAGCGAGAATATTCACCTTGTAGTTGACTACAAAGTGTGCGTAACCCAGCTGGAAGATGGTAGGGAGCAACTGCAGATTTCGGATCCGATAGTTGCTGTGCGCCTGTCGGATGCGACAGATTTGTCACAATGTACGGCGGTGCACAGCTCTGTGAAAAAGCTGGAGTCGGATAAGTTCTGCGTTGTAGGAGTGCCAGAATCCTACATCCCAGAGCCCGTAACAGTATCGCAAATCCTGCAATCGTCGAAAGAGGAATTTGGTGGGTACGGGTATGAAACGGTGCGGTGTGGCAGACACCCAGATAAGAAGGAACCGGGTGATTTGTCAGAGTCAGAAAAGCTGCACTTCTGTATGTCTGAGTTCGTTCGACTTAACGGAATTGGCGAGCTTTTTGAGAACCAAGCCGTATCGATTGCTATGCGTCGTTCTCCAGCGACTGGATTTGCCAAAGAATTGCGGGCTATGACAGCGCAAAATTATGATAGGTATTCCGGGCTGGTTGGTGCCCTGACGCGTGTTGACTATAGCAAGTTTGCGGAATTCTGCCATGAGACCATGGGCACAAGCGATGTGCGTGGACTTGACACCGATGATTCTGGTCTGACCGTTACGCCAAGTGCCGCTGTGACCTCACGGTCCATCCCTGACAGTTGCGGAATTGCCCTGGAGCGGGAACTGTCGTTTCGTATGCAGGAGAAAAAAGTTGATGCAACCATATCATGTGACTTACTAGCCCTTGATGCACCTGACGGCAGGCAAATGTTTGTTATAAGCAATGTGTCTGTTAGGACCGAGGTGAAGGATGCACAAGGTGGCATAGTAGGTAAGGCTGTGTTGTTCTTTGACGACCTTGACGATTTTAAAACGGTTGTAGAAGTAAGGGACATGCGGCAGCAAATGCACCAACCACGGAAGAGTTTAGGCGAGTCCAGGGCACGAAAAGCAGGGAAGCGGCGTGTCCTGTGGGACAATTTACAGTTGCAATCTATTGAAGAACATGCCATTGCGGAGACTGAGGGGGAAGATCCCGAAAGTAAAGAGGTGGCAGTGCCGTTATTGAAATTAGGCAAGGAGAGTATAGATATCACAATTCAGGGTGAAGCAGGTAAGCTTCCTGAGGGGGCTGACGAGGACGCCATACGTGCTGCGAATGAGGCGATGGCAGAGCGTCGTGCTGCTGCACTTGCGAACACGAAACCCTATATAGAGCGCCGAAACAAGCGCGCAATGGGCCCTGCTTACATAGACGAGGAAGAATTGATACCCATAATGAGCGATCCGGCAGAGGAGATCCCCCCTCATGTAAACTGGAGAGTCGGTGATGATTCTGACAGTCAATCCAGTCATGATAAGTCCTACGATGAGGAAGAAGTTGTTTCCCGTTTTCGGGTTGCACATTGTATGAGAAGGGCCCTTCTCTGGGCTTTGCGCCTTGTACTGATGATTCTTGTCTCTCCATTTGTGGTTCTAGCATTCATATTTTCTGGTTGCAGTACTAACCATGCTGCGAGGGACTGGTTTTGCTGGGATTCCAGTAGCAACTCTCACACCCAAAACTCCTCAGCTATAGGTGCGGGTGGTGGAGGTATGAGAGCTAGTGCCGTAGAGTCGAATATTGCCGGCGAAGAACGTTCTCCTTTCGTTCGAAACAGAGGCAAAACTTCTCCCGCCACCGCGCGATCTGCGAGATTACGGGAGCGCGAGGAAAGGATGGCCCGTTGTCGTAGCAGGAGGGGAGAGGGGAGAATGGACTTCCTTGAAGAAGAGGAGGACGCCGCGTTGGCTGATGACGTAGTGGTTATCGGCGCTCCTAAGGACGACAAGGGGCGTGACACGGGCAAGAGCATGCCAAGCGCAACCGTGTACGGCACAGACAGCAAAATCGTGGGTGGAAGGATATCCGTAAGAGCAGAGGACGGGCCGCTCCGCTGATTTTACCCAACTTTGGGCGCAACCTCTAGGGCTAGGGGGTGTGCGCCGGCACAGATTTCCTTTGGGCCGGGCCTGTACTCTGTAACCTGACACCCAGCGGGGCCATTGCTTGATCAGACGTTAAAGTTGTTTTACCTTAGGCACCACTTGACATGTGTAGCTGGTGACCCTACTCGTACAATGCAACTTATTCGTTGTAGAATAACGTTTTTGCGAGTTCTGTTGGCAACTAGACTACGATGGATGGGTTAGAGCCTGCATGAGTGAACAGAGCGTGGCGCCACGCCAGAAACAGGTGGGGTTAGTAGAGCTAGTGAGTGAGCCTTGTGGTCCTGTAGCGCGCTTTCTATCCGAAAATGCGGAAGCCTTTTTTTTTCATACTGAACAACCCACTGGTACCGATGGGGCAGCGCGTATACTCGCACAGAAATATGAATCTGAAGTGGGTGGTAAGCCGGGAATTGACGTTGTAGCCCACAAATTGCGCGAGGTACTAGAAGGTTGCGATGAGGTGCACGACAACGTCCTCAGAGCCTGGGTTGCATACTATACACCCCCTAAGAAGCGCAAGAAACTCCTGAGGATAATGGGGTCATGCATAGTCTACCCCATGTATCCTGAGGTGCAGGTCTGTGACAGCAGTATCAACATCTCACCTATAACACGCAAATCCGACCGCATCAACGTGTGGGATGCAATTACAGAGTTGTTTGTTGCACGCCCACAATGCTCACAGGACTTTGGTATCAGGTGCGTAGAGACCATAATATTCAAAATCAAAGATGGTGACATCGGAACGGAGTTCGAAGACGTCCGGATGTACGTGAACTACGACATTTTCGGAATGCTAGGGCATCAATCAGTGGAAATGTGCAACTTCGGCTTCAAGGTCTTTCCGCACCAGCGGTACGTTGTCAGAGGAGGGTGTGAATGGAAAAATCCAGAGAAGTACAAGAGCGTCTTTTCGTTCAAAGAATTGGAACTCATGGCGCGTGCGAGCGTGAACGAGGACATGTTTGTAGGATGGGGTTCTGAGGAAGAACAGGGCAAGGGCAACGTGGCATTTCAAAAACGTACCCCTACAGGTCGGTTTTCATATCAAAAGCTTCTTCAGCAACACATGGATGAAAATGCCATGAGGGCGAAATGGGACGCTTCTAACGCAATAGGCAAGCATAGTTTCAAGCCCAGAAATACGGCATTTCTTGACACTGATTTTTTTAAAGATAAGCAGACCTTTTGCGAGACCGCGTTTGGGCTAAGCGATGATAAACTGTTGAGTACATTGGCCAACTCTGTAATAGTTGCGGAGGACAATAGCCTACAGCGCAGCGCACGGTTGGAAAGCCGGCAGAAGGTGTCCATCAGGGTGCAAGATGAGTATGGCAGGAAGCGGTACAAAGTAATCGAGCATGCCTCCATTAGGGTCCCTCTCTCCTCCAACAATCTGCACGTAATGCTCAGTTACGAAATGGCAAAGCCTCTAGAGAACGCGAAGGGTGTACGATCCCACATGGGGGTGGAAATCTTTAATGCCAAGTTAGGGGTAAGACCCGTACGTGTGGGCTTTGTGCTGCATAAGTGTTCGTGGTCGTACTACCGCTCTACGGATTTTGTTACGTTTCTAATACCAAATTGCGAATGCACCCTCGATTACAGATTACTGGACTGCTGGAACCGCGCAGTGGAATCTGACATAAGCGGTAAGGAATCCCACGTGGTTGAGACGATGCTGTTTCCCTGGGGGTCTGAAGCAATTGAAATAAACACGAATGTGCCCGGTTACGCAAGTGCAAATGTTACGGAAGAAGCACCAGCTTTGGGCGTTAAGGAGCTATCACGTGCTGATAGCTCACAGAGGTTGGAAGAGCAAAAACACTCCTCCGAGCTGCGGGAACTCGCAAGCAAAGCGCGGCGGCAGTGGCTGGATGATGCAGTGGTGCGCCTTGACTCGCAGGTGCTGAAAAAGAATATGTCTGCCGTGAACGTGATTGTCCATGAGGTGTCTAATAGGCGGAGTGCAGAGTCTCCAAAGGTTAGCTATCGGGAGAAGGAGCGAGAGAAACCGGCCAAGGGCAAGAGGGCGATGCCCAAGTATTTAGGCGGCTTATGGGAGAGTATCCAGTACGCCATCAGGAGAATTCTTCAGTTCATATTTTTGCCGTTTATAAAGTTGGTTCGGTGGTTGGAAGGTCTCGCGAACAGGAGGTTGAAGCAAAGGGAAAAAGAGCGTGCAGAGGCCGAGAGACTCGCCGCAGAGCGGGCAGAATCGAAGAAAAAGGGTGGGTTTTTTTCCTGGGTTAAAAAACGTTTCAGTCGCGGTGACCATGGAGAAGATCCAGCTGCCAACAAAAGTTCTGCTGACAAGAACGAGGCTTCTGACCTCGCTCAAGAGGACTCTGCGAAGGATAGGAAAGACCCATCTGCCGAGGAAAAGGACAACCCAGAGGCCAAAACTTACTCCAAAAAATTCTGGTTCAAGCTTGGCAAAGGCAAAAACAAGGGTAAAAAGGCCACTAGCGGCAAGGATGCCTCCCAACAGGATGAAGATAAAGTTCTCCCGAATACCGTGGTCCTAAAGGCGGTTGAGCGCGAAGAGGAACCACTACGTCCTCCTCCTGGCTATGGTGATGACGACAGCAACAACAGAAAAAAGCAGGAGCAAGAAGCAGGCCATCTGCGGTCGAATGAGGTGCCCATTGCTGCATCTGATAGACAGAAGGGCACTGATGCGCGGGTTGCTGACGTAAAACCCGCCGATTTCTGGGGGCAGGGCGGCGACCAAGTTACCACAGCCCTGCGCGATGTTACAACCGAGGCCCAGCAGTCAGTGCAACAGGAGAAATAAGCCCCTTGCGAGATGGTTTGTTTCACGAGGTATACACTCTGCGTTATGTGTTTGCGGACTGATTTCTAGACACACGTGCCCCATGCAGCTTCGTTTCTGCTGTGCACCCGTGTCGGTCAGAATTCCCATCACACGACTGCAAGCGCACCATTCCGGCCAAACCGTCAGTATTTAAAGGATCTTGGAGATAGCGATACCCGCCCTACAAGCTGCCTTTATTGCAGATGATATCAATCCATTGCCAGGGGCCCTATCAGCACCGTGACTGATTGCTGTTTTCATATGCTCACGTTCCTCGCCACAGAACTGTGTTATCTTATTCCGCAACTCCCGTTCACTATCATCCAACAGCGCACTCTGGCCCTCATAGTGCTCACAAATAACTTCCTCCACCGCTGCTGTGCAAGCCATCGCTGTTTCTTCACCCACGAAGGCAGTGGCGTAGCCGAGCGCAACTCCGGCGACATGCCATACAGGCAAAAACAAGGTGGGACGTACCCTCCTTTCTCTTATGAGGTCGTCGAAATATTTGAAGTGCACCTTTTCGTGCTCCTGCATTTCTTTGATTTCAGACTCCGCCTGAGGATTGCCCCTAAGAGCAAGGCTTTGTCCGTGATATATGCACACCGCAGCATACTCACCGGCGTGATCAACCCTGATCATACTCTCAACAAGCTTACCGCGCATGACAGCACCGCATCCAAGGCACGGGGCATGATAGCACACATGGTGGGAGTACGAAACACTTCTCTGCTAAGGAGGTGCTTAGTGGTTATTGCCTTGCGGGATGAGTTTTAGTGTGGTCTGAAACTCAAGTTATACAACCGGAAGATGCAATGTACCGTCGCGTCCATACCTAACAGGCAGGGGCCTTGTAAAAACCTTGAATGCTTAACATGAGCGCGTTATCCTGGATAATGGCCTAGGTTTTTGCTTCATTGCTGTTGATCAGCCGCTAGCTCTTTCTTTTTTTCCGGAAACTGTGTAACATAGGCGGCGCTTGTGTGTTTTGTGTTGCACTAAAAAGTACAACACTTCATTCTGAGGTAAACAGACATGCCAGACAAGAAATCACCTATCCATGGTCAAGTTGAAGATTGGTTTGACGGAGTGATAACAAGGGTTGCGCGCACCATAGACCCCTACCTAGCCAGAGCGACCATAATAGGCACAGTGGAACACGCGGCGCACACTGGAGTTGAATTTTCACGCTCCATCAACAGACGCCTGCTACACAAAGTCAACGGAGTTCTGGTTCCCGAAATATCACACGAAGATATTTTGAACATAAAACACAAAATTGAAGCACTTAGGGGACAAGAAGCCAAAGTTGTTGACGTAGCGGAAGTGTTCCCCTTGCTGGATTCTCAATGGTATAACAACAATCTGCCGGAGATGGCAGTTGCATGCCACGTGATGCACCAATTGTTTTGTGCGGAGGAGTACCTAGGCTGTGGGCTTGATGATGGCAAAGAGGTTATGCGTAGGATCACCAGCTCCATACAGCCAATAATTGTTCCTAAGATAGATACGGCGCTAATGCTGGAAACCATTTACTTCAGCAATATGGAATGCCTAATAGGGGGTGTGGGTTATGCGTTCATGGAAATAGCCAAAGCGCTGGGGTGCGTGTTCGTTCACAGCAAAATTAGCGGCAGGACGGAAATCGAGAAATTCGGGTTTAGTGGGATCTGCGTAAAGCACGCATCGGAGTTTTCCCTCGTGCCTATAATGCAGCCAGGGATGGGCATAGCGCCTGGAACTCTGGACGATGACACTGAGGAAGCTATATTGCGCCGTCTCTCCATTGGTAAGGCCAGTATTCTGCTCGAAGTGAATATGTCCGCATCGGACAGTGGTATACGCTATGAACCAATAGTCAAGATTACGATCCCCGAGGCGGCGCTGTACCATGCGCGCGCAGGCGCAAGATCCGCGGAGAAAGAGGCATCCTCTAATGGGGGCGAGGGAGACCTTACTGCGGTGGTTAAATATCACAGTTTTGAGGTGCCGTTTAGGCGTATGGCGGAGGAAATCTCCCAGGTTGTACAGGACAGGAGAGGTGCAAAGAAGAAAAGGATGAAACTAGCTGAGGAGAAAGCAAACTCAGCGTCCCCTTCGGCCACTACATCCAGCTTGTCACTTTCGGATCCCGTTTCTAAAGGGCGGAGTAATGGGCAGGCTCAACAACCTGCACGGGGATGGCCCAAATTTGCGGAACTGAAGGCGTGGACAGGTAGCTTTTTTTTCACTCCGAGCGAGACAGAGTCACGACCACAAAAGAAAAGTTCTGCGCGGGGCAGAATCATATGCAAGGTGTTCCGAGTGAATTCTGCTGGCGACATATTAGAGTGTTCAGAGGTCAGAGCTGGGGATGAATATAAATCACAGCGTGCCGTGTCCGGCGACTGCATAATCAACGGGATTGTTGCTCAGGAGTTTGAAGCGAAGGTCGATAGGAGAGCGGAAGAAGAGTTAGTAAGGACGTGGTCAGGTAAGAAAGTAGGAGGTATCATGGGTATGAGTGCGGGGGAGCTTCCGGAAAATGATAGCGGAACAAGTATTGTAAGGCAGAGTGCTAATGGAGGTGATGGAGGTGAAAATGCGGCGCAGCAACAGCAGCTAGCGACGGTGGAGGAGAATCCATCCAGTAAGACTACGCTACCAACAACGCCACCAGGGCAACAAGAGGCAAGTGCTGTGGCTGATCGCAGTGCTGGTAGTCAATCGAGGCAAGATAGTGCGGCAAGTGACGCACCTAAACACCAGGGCCGCGCTACGGCTAAGATAATTGCTCCAAGTACGTCGAAGGAGTCTACAGAAAAGAAGGGGGCCTTGGGTACAACGGAGCCGAGATTTGATCCTAATCCAGGGCATGCGGAAAAAGCATCTCCTTCCGTTACGTTTCAAGTGCATCAAGACCAAGGCCCAGAGCGCGATTATCTGGATCAGGTATATTTAAGGAACCCCTCCTCGGTGGTTGCCGACCAGCGTGAATATGTGAACTTCAAAGTGCCGGATGGGGCCGCAATGAAAAGAGCAAGACGTGTGGCGGCGGAAGTTCTCTTGTCTCACTTTGCTGAGCTTGATGTGCACTCGGCTATAAGGAGGGGCGTGAGCACTCTAGGGGCTAGAAGCGGACTTGCAACTTTCGATGATTGTATCAAGAGGGGAAGCACAGCAATCAACGGCATAGAGATGACGAACAATGATATTTCCCCTAAGAAGAAGTGCGAAAATATTAGCGAAGAACGACTTGCCATCCATGGGCTGGGCAGTGTGGAGGAATACAGGGAGAAATTTGGTGCTGGCGGGTACAGGACTCAGGTATCAGATACATTAAACTATCTATTCAACGACTCGTTGAGATACTTGCCGTACAACAAAGTGCCACATCAGGCGCTGATTGAGGAAATGATCAACAGCTTAAATCGGTACTCTGCAATGAACATTTCCGTGGACATGCGTAAAATCATTGAGCGCTGCGGGTTGGCCGCGCACTACGTACCGTTTGATCCCCATGAACCCATTCGGCGCAGGACGTTTATTACGTGTACCGACAGCAATAGGGTCAACATCTTGCTGACAGATGTTGTGAGGTGGGTAGGCGGATATGCCAGAACAAGATTAAACTACGAGCTGCACCTGTCCCCGGATAACAACACGATATCGTACAAAAATGTAAGGCTAGGTGCAGTTTTGCCTGGGGATAAAGAACCGCTTCCCTCGCTCGGATTGATGATTTCATCGTCTAAGAAGATTTCTACATGGGAGAGCACCGCTTCTACAACCAAGAACGTGTCAGACGATGGAATAGTAATCATACGAGCATTGAATGACATGCATATGGATGTGAGGCGGATGTCGGAAACGCGCGACGTGATTGAGCCATTTCTTGTACGTGACTTGCGGCAATACTTGGCCGGTGAAATGAGGATTACTTCAGTAACCGAGTCGGAACGCGAGAGCGAACTGTGCAAAAAGCTGCATAGCTGCGGCGCACATGTGCGCCCAACCGGTGCAGCAATAGGAGAAAATACAGAAAGAGTTTCGACTGCGGGCGACCAAAGCAGCCGGAGTAACAGCAGTGGTGACCGCGAAGAACCCCAATGGTACATACGGGGGTGGAACTTACTGTGTGCAATTGGTAGAGCGATTGCAGGGGCGGCCAGACGGATAGCCAATGGTGCAATCGCTCTCCTCAGAAGGCCATTCTTCGGACGGAGCTCTGAGCACTACAGCTCTGTGGGGGTCGATAGTGCCGACGCCAGCACGCCTGTGCAGCAGGACATTGTTGCCAGAACGGGTGTGACACTACCGCAACAGCCCGAGCACGCAGCTAGTCAGGAGGACACAGAGGCGGAGCAGTGTGCACCACAAGAGCGAAGTGAAGACCCTCACCACCTCACCGGAATTACGACGCGGAGCGCCGTGAAGGGAGCGGCTCCTTCGCAAAGGCAAACCGAAGACGCCTCTGCTGCTGCATCCGCCCACAACAAACAAGCACCCCTGGCCGTCATTAGCGATGATAGCTCCATGATCGAAGACCCAGTGCAGCCCGGGAGCGGGATCGGCATCCACCTTGCAAGGGGGCCGACTGCTGCTAGGGATGAATCGCAGCAGGCCCAAGCGGGGTCGCGCATGCTTTAGTCCACCATAGCCGTGTGGGGCAGGAGGAAATCAGACATGTGGCCTAGTTTCCGGCTCTCCCTGGGGGCTACAGGTGGGGGCTACAGGCACAAAAGCTCCGGCGCAAACAACCGGTCAAACACAAAGAGCCCGACGCGCAGGTGTCCCAGCCCTAGTGAAGTGAAGCCACAGCACCGCGGGCTCAGGCTTCCGTTTCTCTCCTCCACACGGCAAAAGCCCTTCCTTCTCACCCGCCAACAGCGCAACAGCTTCCACTACGCCCCATCAGCAACACTCCTGCCACATCATTTGCAGCGGTAATCCCCGACAACTCAGCGGAAGGCGGAACAACACTCCAAGGAGTATCAATACTACCATGAGCATGTTCCCCAAACAAAGGAAGTGCCCTAGCCACGCTGTGCTAGCAATGAAGTTCACATCCAGGATATCTAGGGTACCATGGATAGAGCCGTAAATGTCTCGCCACGTATGTTACGCAGAGACGAAGCACAAGGTGGTCGGAGAGAGAGGAGAAAGTCGGAAACAAAGTCCAGAGTGCTGGAGGAGCAGACTCCCAAGCCACTGCGCGCGGATGCCGCAACGAGCGGAAGCACGGAGGTAATGATAAGCACAGGCCGCAAGAGCAGCATAATCATGGCTTTAGGTACGGCACAAGAGGAGGCGCTTAATTCCGCTAATCCCTTATTTAGTTCACTTTCCCAATCAGGGATCTCATGCCTGGCCGGCCACAGGCGGGCAAACACCCCCATGGGAAAGAGGGCGAACAGGCTAGCGAGTGCAGCCCATATACGCAACGGTATTGATAATCACCTTGGCCGCAAAAGCCGCCAGCACTAGTGGCAGGTGCAGCGGAGCAGGCGTGCTTTCACTCCGCCACACGCCTGCGGCACTACGCCGTGAGGACCAGACGATAACATAGACGAACCTCCATAACCAGAAATAAGGACGAATCTGCGAGCATCCTGAAACGGGAAGACACACACTTACACACAAATCGCCGCCGGGCTAGCACATTCACGGAAGGACATCAACAAATATCCACACGTTAAATTTCTCGTTTTTGTACAGAAACGAATCATGCTGTGGCTACTATGCTTCCGGATTGCGGGTCCGCGTCACGAACATGCCTCCCCGTACCTATTCTGGTTATGGGTTCACAATGAAGTGACAGCCATAACTAGGCGCATGGAAATATTTCCCAAATGTTAGCGGGCTTGTTGGTGTATAGTAGGGTGTCAGAGTGCTTTTTCACGACTTTGGTAGGATCTTTACCATTGACGCTTCCCGGAGAGACATTGTGTTATGACGTCCAAACTATCCGACATTTAGCTCCACATATTGCCTGTACTTCTAGAATTAAGGGCTCGTTGCATCAATGTCACTTTTGGAGAAGTGCAATGTTGCAACTAATGTCAAAACTCCTGAGATTTTATTTACTATAACTGACCTGACAACATGGTGCAGTCTGAGCCACCTTGAGGCTTCGTACTAGACTACAATAAACTACTCACGATCTAGTGTGTCATCTGCCAAGACCAGAAAATTGGCCACTGATACGGCCAATGTGTGGTTCAACAGATATCTTGATTTTTGACTCCATTGGGGGGAGACTATAGTCCCACGGGTGTGTTCAGGGTTGGTGTTTGTGAGCAAGAATCTTTCTGAACGGCTAGACATTGCTCGAAGTGCGATAAGGGAGGCCGCGGCTTCCATCCCCAATAGCGTTACTGGAGTGTACAAGATGATGGGTGCCAACGGTCTTGTTCTATATGTGGGTAAAGCTAAGGACCTGAAAAACCGGCTGCGCAGCTACTGTAACTTTAAGCGGATGTCGGAACGTGTTCTGGTGATGGTGAGCCACATTGCCGGGCTAGATGTTGTCGTGACCCAAAGCGAAGCAGAGGCTCTGTTGATGGAAGCACAGCTCATCAAGTGTCTGAAGCCGAAGTACAACATCATAATGCGAGATGATAAGTTCTATCCGTATGTACTTCTTTCTCGGCACAAATATCCACGCATTGTGAGGTATCGGGGAAAAAAAGTGGCAGGTCTGGGTAGGTACCATGGTCCATTTATATCCTCACTTGCAATCAAACGTGTCATTGCGGCGGTTAGGAAGGCGTTCCAGATTCGTTCGTGCTCGGACAATTTTTTTGCCTCGAGAGACAGGCCATGCATCGAATATGAGATGCAAAATTGCTCAGCGCCATGTGTGCAGAAAATCTCAGAGGAAGACTACGAAAAGTCGGTCCAAATGGCTAGTAAGGTCCTCACGGGGCAGGGTAAGGAGCTGCATAAGGAACTATTTGAGACAATGTGTAAATTTAGTAGGAATCTTGAGTATGAAAGCGCCGTGGTGTATAGAGATAGGCTACAGGCTTTGAGATCAATGCAGGAATGCATATCATTCCAGTGGGATATGCCATGCGATGCGGATTTCTTGGCGGTGTACAAGCGTTTTGGAACGTATTGTGTGCAGGTAATTTCCTCCAGGGGCGGTATAAGTTACGGGAACCAGCCTTATTTCTTCGATAGTGTCGGTTACGATAATGAATTGGACGCGCTAGGCATGTTCATGTTGCAGGTATACAACGATCCTCCCGAAAAGGTATATCTTGATTGTGCACCCGACAATTGCAAGATGATAAGTGCGGCATTGGAGAAACTAATAGACCGGAAAGTTAACGTACTCACGGCACAATCTCACGAGGAGGTCAAGTTTATTAATATGGCGCGCAATGGCGCCATGGAGGCACTGAATCGCAGGTTGCTTGACGACGGGCTGCCGTCCGAGTTGGAGGAATTTACTAAACTCTTCAAGCTTTCTGCCCCTCCCGAGAGAATAGAAGTGTACGATAATAGCCACATTTCCGGCAGCCATCCCTTTGGAGTCATGGTGGTGTGCGGGCAGGCCGGGTTGTTGCGGAAGGAATACAAGAAATTTAAGATCCACACGGTTTCCAATGGAAACGATTATGCGATGATGCATGAAGTGCTATATCAGAGGTTCGATGAGGATACGTCTGTACTTCCGGACTTTGTGTTGATAGATGGGGGTCGGGGGCACATTTCTTTGGTGGAGAGCGTGCTTTCCAATTTTGGAATACCGTTTGCCTGTATGGCAAAAGGGCCCAATCGTAATGCGGGTGAGGAGGTTTTTTACACGCCAGACGGTAAGAAAATTTTCCTACCTCCAGACAGCAGGCTCATGTTGTATATGCGCAGGATTAGGGATGAGGCGCACAGATTTGCCGTGACTTCTCACAGGAATAGCAGGGACAAAGGGCTCTCGTCGGCAATTTTGTGCTCGGTGCCCGGAGTGGGGAGCATGAGGAGGAGGGCGATCATCACCTATTTTGGTTCGATAGACGGCGTGAAGCGCGCCAATGTTGACGAAATGAGCAGAGTTCCGGGAATAAGCCTGAAACTGGCGCAGCGAATCGTGGAGCATCTGAAAGTATAAGGCGACACTCCTATTTTGTCTAAATCCGAGCCTTGATACTGCGTTTTACCCAACAAAGGCGGTACTCTAGAGCGTGTCTCGTGTGACATACCCGCGCGAGCGGGCAGAGGTGGGGGAAGGCCTATTCCATCCTCTAGATAAACAATACAGCCCGACCTAATAGACACATTTGCTCCTCGGGCTATGTTGCCAACAATATGTCGCCTACCAGTTAGGTGTGGCCATTTTTCGGGGACTATGGGGGTTTTACAGGCGATGCCGCGTGTCTTTGTGCCTACCTTCTAAGGATTGCCCAACTACCTTGCTGCTGGGCTTACCTTGCTGCGTCCTGTTTTGTCCTTCCCAGGCTTCCTGCAAGGACATTGGCTTCTTGGATGTATTGACCTTCCTGGATTTTATTGCTGGCGGCACTGGCTGTTCGGTGTATTGTGCCACAGTTCTAGTCGGAGCTGGTTGCGATACCTCAGCTACACGTCTACGCGCCCTTGTGGTTTTTATGCCGCTGCCTCTCGTGGGTACAGCAGCGGATGCCTGCCTCACGTTGCGACGTTGTGCCACAGATGATTCTTCATCATAGTGAACAGACTCTCCAGTCCCGCCACCTGCATACCCGAAGCTCGGAGTAATGCGGACGTGCTCTGCGCCTTCATGGACGTCATCGATATCATAGTGTGATACCCGATGATGGTAACCATCATCGGGTGAGAACCCAAATCGGTCCCCAATATCCCGCTGATCGGAGAAATTATGGAATTCCTTGACTGCTCTTCTCCTCCCTCCACGTGTCTGTCGCGATGCGGCGCGACCAGTGGGTGCATTTCGGTGTTGGTGGCGGTATTGAATATAGTCCTCTTCCACCTCCGAAAGGTCTTCTCCGCTATCACCGTTAAGTGCGCTCAGGATTTTGGCTGATAACGAGAAACCGTCGCGGGAGGACTGCACTTCCTCCCCGTTGATTTTTTTGATAACTCTCCTCTCGCTGCTTTGGGATAGATGCTGGTCCTCGTAGCATTCTTGTTGGCTGCCGCGCGCTCTTCTGGCTTTGGGGTGATCCCCCCCCTTTTCTTGGCAGCTTTCCGGCTCCTCTTCCCGTCCTGACTTAGACGTAGTTGGGACTATGACCGATTTTGCCGAACCCCGGCGGTCAGCTTCCGCTTCCTTATCAGAATGCAGTATCTCTCTTACCCGACTGTCAAACCCAGATCCGCGACTAGCTTCTTCGTACTCCTCTTGGCTACGGGCTCCTACCCCTTTGCCTGGCTGTAGCACCTCGTTAACTCGGCCACTAGATAATGAGCCGTAACGGCCGGTTTCTATTTCTTCGTATTCCTCTGGCTCATATATTTTCGGTGTTAAATCTTCATAGTAGTCCCTTGCGCTACCACTGTCTCCGGGTTCCAGCATTTTTTCTGCCAGGCCACCGAAAGGTACCCTAGAGCGTCCCCATGATGATATCGGCACCGCAGCTGGCGCCACAGTATGTACTTTTCGCCCAGTGGTGCCACGGGACTGCAGGCATACGCGAACGTAGTCACCATCCCTAGTCGACGAAGCATGACCCGCACTTTCTTTGTGGTGGTAGGGGCGAGATTTTGGTGCCGCCCCCATCCTTTCGGATACCCTGATGACTTTGGAAAAGGCTACGCTTCTCCTAGGATCGACCAGAGTTTTTCCGCCTCGAACATCATCGTGTGAATGATCTGCGAAGTATTCGAGTTCTTCTTCCTCTTCCAATTCCGGTATTATGCCCTTCAGGCGACCTTTGAAGTTCTGTAATGACCTATGTATGGAGGCGCGCTGATCAGCTGTGAGCACGTCTGGAAGCGAGTCAAGATATTCTTCCTCGAATCGCTCCATCGCTACCAACAACCCTTGCTTTTGGGATTCAGTGAACTGGGATGCGAGTTGCTCTTGGTAATGCCACTCGAATTTGTCTACTGATCTGTTTATCCTTGCCTTTTCTTGGTTGGAGAAGGCGTCGTACTTTCTCGTTGATTCCCTTATGGCATCTTCTTGCTCTTCTGTTAGGTCACTTCCGGATGATATAAGGGGGAGGAATGGGTGCTTCTTGCTCAGAGCACCAAAAAGCTGCTGATAATCTTCTTCGGTGACCGAGTCGAAGCCATTGTCGAGCAAGTCTCGTTCCTGTTCGGGTGTCAGCTCATCTCCATCCAAAAGCGAGATACCGAGCAGCTTTTGGTAGTCTTCTTTGGACAGCCGATTGCGGTCGAAGTTCTCTTTGTTGAGAAAATCGTCCTTATCGCCCCAATCTTCCTCCTCGAACACTATCTTCTTTCTTGGTACTCCGTTTTTTTCTTCTTGCTCGAGCTCTTCGTCCTCATCATCGTCTATGATCCCATCCAGGCCCAGATCTTTATACTGGTCTTTGTTGAGGTATTTTTCGAGGATCCGCTGTAGGGTCTTTTCAGCTACCTCTGGATTTTTCTCCATGGAGGTGGCAACACACAACTCGAGGATCTGCTCCTGAGAGATACCGTTACGGCGCATGAATGAAGATAAGGCAGCAAGCCTACCTGAGGCCTTGGTTAGGGCACCCATGAGTTGAGCGTTCTTTATGTCGGGGAAGACGGACACTACTATGTCCCCGGTGAGGAGCGCGGAGTTCGCAATTGGATACGGCGCACATACCTCAAACAGCCCCAAAATTACTGGTGCGGTGAGGGCCTTTACACCGTCAGTCCAAAAAAGCCTTTCGAAATAGCTGGAGTACTCCACGTTACCCGTTCTGCGCGCATGCCATATCGGTCCTGCCCATCCAGCTATTCTTGCGCACCTCAGAAGGGACTGTAGAGCCACTACCAGGCCAGGGGGCACTCCAGGGACAAAGGTGCTGAGACAGTGCAGCCCAAACTCGACCGCTAGTGCCCCGACACACGCGGCGATAGATGCCTTGCTATTGTAAGCGAAGTTGGACCTCTCTTTGCGCGCGGTCACCGACATCGCTATTTCGTAGAAGTTCCTGACCTTGGATGGCTGCTCAATCAACGAAAGAGGCAGGTACAACCTATACAAACTCAGGCCCAATACAGTGAAGAGCGCCTCATTTTTCAGGTGAGGGGTGACACACAACGTGGTGTTCATGAACAGCTTGATCCCCATGGATGCCACCAGAGGAGATATCAAGCTTGGGGCATCGAATTCCCCACCATCCGCTTCGATGTATTTACTAATCCACTTTCCTTCGTACCCACTGAACATAATCCGTGGGAAGACCGCGTACGTCATGATCAACGTAGCGGCTGTTGCAGGCATCCCGGCGTAGTTAGTTACGGTAGTAGAAGTATTCGCCATGGCTGCGGCGAACTTCTCTGTGGGGGAAAGTGCTGCAGCAGCAGCGGCAGCGGCACCGGAGGCACCAGCACCCGCCGTTGCTGCAGCGGGCATACTGATCTGAATGGTCTCATTGACCACATTCACCTGTGCCCCAGTCATCCGTGCGAACTGCTCCGCAATGTTATGGTATGTTTCTTTTACCGCAAGCCCCACTAGAGGCAATTTAGGCACTATGCTGATGGTAGCCCCGGCTGCGAGAACCGGTCCGAGCACTGGAGCTGCGGGGACACCCATTGCCCCACAGAGGATGGCGCCGATCATGCAAAGTACGTAGGCCGACAGGATTTTGTCGTTGTGTCTACCTATGACATCAGCGAAGGACAACGCCCTAGATAAATTTGGATTCGCCTTACGGAAGGCCTCCTGTGCTTCCTTTTGAATTTCTTCTGTGTATGCCGAGAACAGTGCTGATCCGTACAGGTTTATTATGCACTTTCTCTCCAGCATGAACATTTCCCCCAGCTCTTTGTCGCTAAGGCAATCTTCGGGTAAGTGTAATCTCCTCTCCCTGCGCAGTTTTATGTACGCAGCGGCCAGCGATCTGATGAAGAGCCAGTTTACGGAAAGAACTCGGTAGCTGTTTCCCCGCAGGATGTCTATCGCCGATTCAAGCAGGTTCTCCTTCTCCCACTTAGGTGATCCACTATACTGCCCGCCTTTCTTCTGGACGGATAATCCCTCATCGATTGTTGTATCTTCGTCGTGTTCGATGAAATCCTCTACGAACCTCACGAACGTATCGTCAAGTTCGAATAGACTGCCCAGAGTGCCGTCTTGATAAGCATTTCTCACCCCATCGAGCATTCTGGTAAAAGTGGGGGAACGATAGGATTTTGTGTAGTGATCCCTCGCCTCCTCGTCTGCGATGGACATGACGTTCATGAACGAAGAGCCAGTATTTCCCGAGAATTTCAAGGCACACTCCGTCAGGAAGTCTTCGGTGACGAACACGGAGAGACTGTGGGCATCTTGCGGCTTTGGTCCCGTGGTGGCGTGTCTGGCGTGTTTTACTATGCTTGCCCACACGCCTTTGGAGGGCTTATGCCTCTTCATGACATTTTTCAGCGTATTCGCGATCTGCTGTTCCGTTTCGTTTAGGAACCTCTTAGGCTCCGTCTTGGAGTTACGCTTTTTTACCGAAGCGCAGGTCTTTTGCCAGCATTTGCGCAAAGTTCTTCCCTCACGCGCATGGGATGATACAGGCTCTGCACCAGTGTTACGAGTCCTATGAACCGCTGATCCCGGCGCTTTCTTAGCGGGGGATTTTCTCGGAATGAACTCTGGCGTGTCTAGAGTCACTTCCTGCTTGTGTTCTGAGACCCTCTTAGCCTTAGACATCGATTTCAAATACTGGAACTGGAAAGGAAGGTATAACGAAAACGCCGCGCGCTACTATAGAGTAAGAGCCAGCAACAACCCTTATTGTACCACATGTACCCATGTATAGTCAAGATAGCAAACCCGCCTTACACAGCACGCGCTGCTCACTTGACTGTGTACATTGTGCTTCCAAAATTGTCACAAATCGCCCACTTTAGCACCCCTGATGCGCACAAGCCCACAGAGGCCCCATAGCGGCTTAATTCCGTGCTGAATCACACAGTACGTAGACCCGCCATGCGCGTCGTGCATTCTACAACCTTTTGTTTACAAAAGCCTAAGCAAAGCATTACCAGTTGGGCTTCCTACAACATTTCCCCATAGCTCACGGTTGTTAGCGTTCCATTGTCGGATTTGATGACCATAGCTCCAAGCATGTCTACGTCCACGAACCTACCCTCCGTGACTGCGCCACTGCTGGCAACGATGCGGACCCTACCTCCCAGGTCGTATGCCTGCTTCATCCACAAGATACGCAGCTGTGCGAACCCTGCTGCGGAAAAAACGTCTAGGAGCTGCCCCATACGCTTTAGTACCATGTCCAAAAGTTCGATGTTTGACAGCTCCAGTCCGGGCACGTGGTCGCTTATCGAGGTTGAGTGGGGGAGGGGGGATATGTAAATATTCACCCCTATTCCACATATGGCCCAGAGAGTGGTATTGCCCACGATCTTTGCCTGAATCAGCGCTCCGGAAATTTTCTTGCCATCCACCAAAACGTCGTTAGGCCACTTGTACTTAATCAGTGCCTTTTTTGTACTGTGACCATGTTTGTCAAAAATCTCCCCTAAAATTCCTCCCACCGCCAGTGAGGAAATGAAAGATAATGAAGCCACCCCTATCTGTTCCTTCAACACGATGCTGAAATACAAGTTGCCCTTCGGGGAAAGCCAGCTTCTTCCCCGCCTCCCGCTGCCGCTAGTTTGTTCGTCTGCGACTATTACGGTCCTCCCAGGGGCACCGCTCTCGATAAGTTCCACAGCATCCAGGTTTGTGCTGCACGATACGCTAACATGGTGTATTGAAAACTCACGCATATTGTTATTGTCTCTCAAAAATCCAGCTGCGAATAGTGCTCTGGAGGGTCAAAACCCGAGATTCTATCTTCCAGGATTTGGGAGAACGACGGCTTGGACTTCACCAGGGAATACCACTCTCTGAGTATGGGGCTTGTGTCCCACGGAAAAACGCTCAGATAGTCCAGCAACGAAACGTGTGCAGATAGGGCGATGTCTGCTAGGGTGAACTCACGTGAAGCGAGCCAACCGTTCGTATCGATAAGATATTCCAAATACTTTATATGAGGCTGCAAATTGGACATAGATGCCCTGATTAGGCTCGGATCCGGGCTTCCATGCTTCATGTATCGCTTTGCTATTTTTTCGCTAATCACATATCTCGTGACTTCGTGGTAAAACTTTCCGTCTACCCAATGGACCAACTGGCGTACTGTAGCCCTTTCTTGAGGTGACCTTCCCATACGATAGGCTCTGCGGTGAGTCTCCTCTACATATTCACATATGGCCTGACTGTCTACGATTACGTCCCGGCCGCTAACCAGCACGGGGACCTGACACACCGGGTTGACCGCTATAAACTCCCTTCTCCTCTTCCAAGGGTTCTCCTCTACGACCGAGAAATCAATACCCTTCTCCCGCAGAAGCACACGAACTTTCCTTGAAAAAGGGCACGGAGAAAAGGAGTACAGCGTGTTTACCATCCAGCAGAACTACAAGGCGGCTCTGCATCAATACCACATTCGAGCCACCTACACAACGTCCATGCCACAAAACCCTTCCGCAGGTTGCTGCTACTTCCTCTTCCACTCGTCGATCAGAGCCAGCACTTCGCTGTCTTCAAAACCATGTGTGGGCAAGTCTGCAACAAGGGACCTGCGTTGCGGTACACACATCGGACCACATGCAGAAAAACTAGTGCGCAACCTGATTTGCTGAGTGCCTTCTGCAACCTCTAGCGTCATAGGAAACGCCACTGTGCCGGAATATACGTTGCTTTTCAGGACCTTGCCGTTAACCTCATCCCGTATTTCAGAATGCCTGGGCCAGTGCACCTCGTGCATCTTCACCTCTCTCTCATCGAAGGAGAACACGGTCGGCATTCCGGTGTCCCCAGGATTTTTCGCATATATATGCCACCCATCCTGGATATCAAACACCACGATCACGCCTACGGTATCGTTAGTTACAGAACCAACAAGGACTCTGGTGTTCACGTGGCTCACGTATTCCGCGTCATTGGCATACGCGGTGGAAGTATAGCACAAGAAAAGAATCAACTGCAGCGCTGCTACGCGTATGAAACCACCCATAGGACCGCCTCTGTCACACATCAAACACACGTAGCTTAATAACTTTTTACATGTTTTGCAATTGCTAGAGAATCATACGTTATGAGGTAGGCGTCAGACGGGCATACTTCTTTCCTCAGTTCCATTGCCGCGTTAAGTAAAAGGTCTCAGTTCCCGCCCTACACGGGTTTATCGCGCCTTACACAACAAAGCGTGACGTATATTCACCGCGCTCTATAATCAGGGGGTAAAACCCAAGAGGGAACGGGGCTTTTAAATGCTGCTCTGAAGGTGTACGAACCCGGGGTATCGGTTTGCGGATAACTGATGAACTCGGTGATAGAGGGGTCTAGCGGCTTCATGAAGGTTGTGCATGACAACCTTCATGTTTTAAATCTTAAATGCCAGGCAACCGCAACATTCACGCGTCTTGCTCCCAGGTCCACGGCGATGTGGGTCGGTTGTGCTTGTGGGCAAGTATGGTGAGTGTTACCATGAACCAAAGATCCTAGACGGAAACGACGTGGCAGTAGAAGGGCTGAAATTAGACAATGTGTCTCACAGATACAGGAAAACCGATTTTCTGCTGAAGATCAATGATTTTTCTGGGGAAAAGGGGGCGGTGATATGCCTACTTGGCCCTTCTGGGTGTGGCAAGTCCACAATTTTAAAACTAATAGCTGGTCTGGAAAGGCTTCATACAGGAAGGATAAAAGTCAACGGCAAAACCCTCAGTGATGTCGAAAACGGCGTACATATTCCCACGGAGAAGAGAAATGTAGGGCTAGTATTCCAGCACCCATCGCTGTTTCACCACCAGACGGTTGTGGAAAACGTCGCATTTGCAGTAAAGGATTCCAGTAGGGATGGGAGGGTGCGTCGCGCTATGCGTATGCTGAGCCTGCTTAACATCGACTGCTATAGAGACGCATATCCCCATATGCTTTCCGGGGGGCAGCAGCAGCAAGTAACTATTGCAAGGACTATAGCTCAAAATCCGGAAATTGTCCTGCTGGATGAGCCATTTTCTAACCTTGATACCATCCTAAGACCGCAAATTAGGCATGAGGTCCTGTCGCTCATCAGGAGTGAAGGGGTCACGGCCATATTGGTGACACACGACCCCGAAGAGGCACTAGAAGTTGCAGACAGGATTTATGTCATACGTGAGGGAGAGATTGTACAGTGCGGTACCCCGAGCGAAATCTACAACTATCCGAAAGATGCCCATTTGACACGGTTTTTCGGCAAGGCAAACTACTACGAGTCTGTAGTGCGCGACGGAAGGACATCGTTGCTTGGTGTTGGGAGCATTGACGCGAGTTCTTTTTCAGAGGGCAGCAGGGTTGCAGTTTGCATAAGACCGGAAGCTATATTGCTGTGGGACAGTAGCGGGACTAAGGCCACTGTAAAACTTGTGAGATTTTTCAACAGTATGGTATACATAGAGGTCAACGGTCATGCTTATTGGATGAAGTTCACGGGTTCCGTTCTGCCTGAGGTTGGTGACGTGATATTTGTGTCCTTCGATCTGAGCAAGGTCTTGTTGTTTGGGCTTTGATATTTTTGGGGTGCCTATGAGTTTGGGTCCATGGCAAATTTTCTTGATATTGTTGATAATGCTCGTGCTGTTTGGTGCAGGCAAATTACCTCAGGTTATGGGTGATCTGGGTAAGGGTATACGCAGCCTGAGGAAGGAGCTGAAGGATGGTAAGTTAATGCACACCAACGACGAGCCAAATAACTGACTGCGCAGTGAAGAGAGAGGGGATATGTAGCGTGGTTTCCATTTATGGCCTTTGCTGGTGTCGATTCTAGAGGGCGTGTGATTATATGGATATCAGTAAGTTGATCAATCTCTTTTCCCGGCTCCCGAGCCTGGGTCCCGCGTCTTCGCGCAGGATAGTCCTACACCTACTCAGGCACAGGGAAGATGTCATGATACCTTTGGCCGAAGGCATTAGAGAGCTCGAGATGCAGGCCAAGGAGTGTGACTTCTGCCACAATCTGGACGTGGGTTCGCCCTGTTCTATATGTTCAGATGCGAATCGGGACAGGAGCCTTCTGTGCGTTGTTGAGGAACTGGGCGATTTGTGGGCGTTTGAACGCGGCAAAATATACTCAGGAGTATATCACGTGTTAGGAGGGGTGCTATCTGCGCTCTCCGGGGTTGGTCCAGAGGACCTAAATTTATCCACCATATTGGATAGAATCCGCATGCAGGGAGTCAAGGAAGTGATTGTCGCTACCAGCAATGACATGGATGGCCAGGTCACGTGCCACTACGTGGCGCAGGTTGTGAAGAGCACTGGTGTGAAGGTGACCAGACTGGCCTGCGGCATCCCCTTAGGAGGTGAAATAGATTATCTGGACGAGGGGACACTTCGTGCTGCGCTATCCTCCAGATACGCAATATAGTGCGATGCTCCGTACGGTATCGCTTTCCGGCTGCAAGCTTTTGTAATGCCTGCAGAGCTACTCTAGCGCAACTTTTACTCGTCAGCCTGTAGGCAGTCCCTAAATCCGTGGGCGATTGTCTCCATCAACTGTAAGTACCCATCTTCGCTTTGGTGGCTGATATTACTCCCAAGCGGGTCCAGGGCGTACACCTTGATTTTCTTGCCCACCAATCTGTAGCGTGCTGAGTCGTATAGGGGGCCTGTAAAAATGCACTTCACCTTATGCTCCTTGGCAGCTTTTTTCGCGAATGCAAGCTCCTTTGCCCTAATACCGACCGCGTGGCCAACAGACATGGAAGCCACAAAATTCAATCCAAAATACCGATCAAAGTACTGGTATGCGTCATGTACCGTGATATAAGGCGTATCCTTGACAGTTGCAAGAATGTCATTAATCCTGTGTACCATGTTTCGTACCTTCGACTGCGCCGCATCTGCATTTTTCCTGTATGTCGCTGCGTTTTCCGGGTCTTCCGCCGACAAGGTTGCGTAGATCTTTTGTATCATTTTGATTGCGTTGTCAGGATCCAACCATATGTGCAGGTCCTTCTCGCGTTTTCTACTGCTCCGTTCTTCTAATAGCTCTATTCCATCTGACAGTTGTACAAGCCTTTTGTTGCCTGTGCCCCCCAGCTTTCTGACGAAGGGCTCTAGCTTGTCGTCAATGTAAAATACTATATCGGCAGAGCTAAGTTTCGCCACATCGGAGGGCCGCAGAACGCAATCATGGGCGCACGACGCGCCAGTTGTGGGTAGCATGGGCTCTGTGATTCCTTGCGCCACCGAGCTCACCAAAAAGTATACGGGATTTATGGTTGCAGCTATCCTGGGAACGGTATATCCTGCTAACGGCAGCAGCGTGAGCGCTACCGTTAACGAGATCAAATGTCTTTTATTCATCAACACTCCGGAAAGTCTGCAAAGGCCACGGAATCGGAGACGCCAGATCGCACTGTTCTCACGGTCGACAGTCTAACATTATTTCATGGGAACAAAAAGGTAATAGATAATGTTGGCTTCTCCGTAAAGTTTGGAGAGACTGTAACCATTCTCGGTCCTAACGGGGGCGGAAAAACCTCTCTGGTACGTGCCTTGGTAGGGATCAACACGGACTATTCGGGGACGGTGCGTTATACCGGAAGTCTGGGCATAGGGTACCTGCCCCAAAATTTTGAAGTGAACCGCCTGATGCCTATGACTGTGGAATACTTTCTCTTCTGTACCTACTTCGGGAAGAGGGGTACGCATGACCTGAGTGATTCCATGCGGTATGTTGATGTTACAAGGCTACTGAAGCGTCAGGTGTACGAACTTTCCGCAGGGGAAACCCAGCTAGTGCTACTTGCCAGGTGTTTGATGATGAAGCCGGATCTGATAGTCATGGACGAACCTGTGAGTTGCATGGATATTGAAGCTAAGAACAATTTCTACAGGTTGATTACCAGATTGGTGTCCGAATGCGGTGTGAGTATCGTCATGACGTCGCACGATTTGCACTGCGTAATGTCGTGCTCAGATCGTGTTATCTGCATAAATCACTCTGTGCGTTGTGAGGGAACTCCGGCAGAAATCACTGAAAGTGCGAAATTTCTAAGTGTGTTTCCGAGCAATGTTTAGTGCCATACGGAGCTGTGCACGGCTGTTTCGCATAGTTGCTGCTGTGTTGTGCCATAGGATTTTGCCATATACGAATTTCCTGCCCGGCAGGTTGCGTACGAAAACATATGGGGAGAGGGTATGCATACTCCTGCAGAGCCTTGGCCCGACGTTTATCAAATTTGGCCAGTTTCTTGCCGCCAGGACTGACATAGTAGGGGGAGACGTGGCGAAAAATCTACTGCGCTTGTGTGATAATCTGCCCCCATTTCCATTTGATGAAGTTATAAAAACGGTAGAAGGTGATCTGCATAGAAGCATGGACTCCATATTCCTCGAGTTTAACGAGGCCCCGGTAGCCGCGGCAAGCATCGCGCAGGTTCACAAAGCGAAGACCATATCTGGAGAGTTAAAGGCGGTGAAGGTCTTGCGTCCCGGTATTGAGGATGAATTTTTGCGAGATGTTAGGTTAATGCGTTTCCTAGTATATCTCGTAGGCAGGCTCAAGAGCCTGAGCAGGTTCCGGTTGCATGAGCTGGTAGAAACTTTTGCTAGTATGTGCAGATTGGAGCTGGATTTGCGCTTTGAAGCTGCAAACGCGGAAGAGCTCAGGGAAAATGCGAAAACTGAGAGGGAAGTCCTCCTTATACCAGAAGTGGACTGGCATTTAACCTCGAGGCGTGTGCTGACGTTACAGTGGATAGACGCCGTTCCCATATATGAAATTGACAAATTAAAAAACCGCGAAACTCTGGCCCAGAATCTCATCTTGTGTTTTTGTAACCAGGTGTATCGGGATAGATTTTTCCACGCCGATATGCACCCAGGCAATCTCATGGTCAACGCGAAGGGCCAGATTGTTGCTGTGGATTTTGGCATAATGGGGCGGCTTGACGAGGAGACCCGCACCTACATCTCGGAGATATTGGTTGGCTTCCTTAGTAGGGACTATCGCCGAGTTGCTGAGGCACACCATGAAGCTGGATACATCCCGGGGCGGTGCGAGGAATTTATCACCGCATGTCGCGCAATCTGGGAGCCCATAGCCAACGTGCACGCGCAGGGGTTCTCTGCCGCGGAGTTATTAGCGCAACTTTTCAAGATCACTGCTGAATTTAATATGCAGGTGCAACCGCAACTTCTCTTGCTACAGAAGACCATGATTCTGGTCGAGGGGATATGCAGGCAGTTAGCGCCGGATATGAACCTATGGAAGATCGCCGAGGAATGGGTGCAGGAGCGCAGTGACCGAGATGGGTACATGGAGCAACTGAGGCGGTCTCACGCGTACAAGTCTTTAAAGAAGGTACAGGCGCTCATGTCCAAAATCGACCGCAGTTTGGATGTCATTATTGAGCGTGGTGCACACGAACAACGCAACAAAAGGGTCACGTACTACTCAGGCTCGCTATTGATGCTTATGGTGCTGCTTGCAATTCTTGTCGCAATCAAAGGCACATAAACTCCGGGGGGGCACCGCAACGTGTTAGGTATGTACCCTGCGGTCGGAAGTGTGTGGATGCCTGGACACGGGGTGAACTTTCCCTTCCTCCACGGGTTCTGTGCAGATAGTAGCGAGCAGGGAATTCTTGTGTCCCTCCGACACTTTTACGCTAAGAACCCTGTCTAAGTATGCCTCCACGCCGGAATCTACAGGGACTTTTACGGACTGCATGTACTCGCTCTTCCCGAACAGTGTCTTACCGTCGCCGTTACGCTTATTTTCCGTGCCGCAGACCAGGACTTTGATCACCCGGCCCACCATGCTTTGGTTGAAGGACAGCTGTTGCTCGGATAGTAGACTCTGCAGCCTGCTTAGGCGCTCCTTTGCCACTTCTGCCTTTACTCTGTCTGGATACTCGGCCCCAGGCGTTCCTGGCCTTGGGCTGTACTTGAAGCTATATGACTGCGTGAAACCCACATTTCGGACTAGCTCCATGGTGTCCTCGAAATCCTTGTCGGTCTCTCCCGGAAATCCCACTATGAAGTCAGATGAGAATGCCATATCACCCCTGGCATCCCGAAGTTTGTTTGCTATGTCAAAATAATCCTCTGCCGTGTATTTCCGATTCATTTTGCGCAGAACGGAATTGGATCCGGACTGGACTGGCAGGTGGATTAGTGGCATTAGCTTAGGCTCGTGCCTATGCGCGTTATACAACGAGTCATGCATATCCCTCGGGTGGGAGGTTATGTACCTAATCCTCTCCACTGTGGCTACTGTGGCCACTTGCTGTATCAAATATCCCAGATCTACTTCAGTGCCCTTGTAGGTTCCATGGTATGCACTGACATTCTGCCCGAGCAAAATTACCTCTTTTGCCCCTTTGTCGGCCAGTTTGTGCACCTCCAGCATGACATCCTCAACCGGACGCGAATACTCGGGGCCTCGGGTGTAGGGCACCACGCAGAAAGTGCAGAACTTGTCGCATCCCTCCTGGACCGACACGAACGCTGACACTTCGCCGTTCATGTCCCTCTTCGACGGCAGCATGTCGAACTTGGACACAACTGGGAACTCCACGTTTATCTGCCTTTTTTCTCTCCTGGCTCTCATTACCAGTTCAGGCAGGGTATGTATGCTCTGTGGACCAACAACTACGTCCACAACAGGAGCCTTCTCAAACACGGCTTCACCCTCAGCCTGCGCTACACACCCCGCAACGACAACCAGGCAGCCCTTTTTGCGAAGCATTCTTACGCGTCCCAAGGCGGAGTACAGCTTCTCCGACGCCTTTTCCCTGATATGACAAGTGTTTATCACCACAACGTCGGCGTCCTTCAAATCAGGCACCAGCGCAAAACCCAAAGGCCTCAGGACTTCCTGGATCATCAAAGAGTCATATATGTTCATCTGACATCCGTAGGACTCCATGTATAGTCCTTTCTGCATGGGCCAGTGACTCACAGGTTACAACGAGATGTCAGATTATACCATCTTATGTGGTGACGCAACAAGTATGGACCGGTCAATCAGATACAAAAATATTGAATATTTTTAATTTAATTTGTGAATAATTACAAAATGTCGAACCAACCTGCACTATTACTGTATAGAGCCTCGGGGAGATTGCAATCGATGTGCGATATATGCCGTTAAGAAGGTTATTAACTTGCTAAATTATATGTTCCTAATCTTGTTAAAAGCGCCTTGCTGCGTTCCCGATGCGGAATGTATGTATCTATTGGCTGCAATGCCGATGTATTGCACTCGGCATGGGCGAGTTGAGGTGCCCCCAGTTCTTCCATGCCGAATCCGCCGGTTATTAACCTGCGGGGAAGACTCCGTTGTTAATGTGGGTAGGAACGTGGCTGAAACCTTCCAAATACACCTTCAGACCCAGGATTTTTACGCTCGTAAGCCTAATTGTTCTCAGCGATGGCTTGCCTATTATGATAACGACGTCTCCCGCATTTAGCACGCCGTATTTTATCGGGACGGCCATCTTGTAGAAGTAGTTACTGTCCATTGCTGTGTGGTAGATGCTATCCAGTATGCTTTCTGCCTGCTGACCATCAAGCACGAGAGATGTTTGCAATATGTCGCGTGTTTTTAGTTTATTTCTGCCAAGAACTTGCCTGAGATTTGGCTGATAGTTGCGTTGCTTGCTGATATATAGCAGCGCTGACGCGCCGTGTGAAACCTCTGCCAGGCGAGTTATCTGGCAGCTTTTCGGCACGATATCTTTCTGTGGGATCGATAGTGCGATTTTTGCATTGTTGTCTAAAATAGCGAGTAAATTTCCCTTCTCTATGAGGTCGAAGAAATAAATCTTCTGTAACTCCCTTATGATGGCACGTGCGGGTAGGTGGTTGTGGATAGAATATCCAAATATTGGCTCGTCGATCCCACGCAGATTTCTCGAAGACACACCGGTCTTGTTGAGGATGTCCCTTATTATCGCCGATAATGTTACCAACTCTATCTTTCCATTGATCCAATGACCAGTGTGCCAACGCCTGTACTCGCGGGCTGTGGTGTTGATGTGTGGTTTAATGTTCCATGCGTACAGGAACATATGTCTAACCATCTTCGAAGACCTCCAAGCCTTGATAGTCCCCGCGATTGCCGTCTTCTGTGCGGCGAAATCTACATTTTCCGGCAAGGCACTCTGTTGAAGCGGCATTGGGCTATGCGTGCAGTTCTCTACGCTACGGAAGCCGTACTCTATGAACCATATTTGTTTGCTCTTAGGCTTCCACGGAGTTCTTGAGTTGTCATGGCTGTTGATATGACGGTGGCTCCACCAGTAGTACATGTTTTTCCATGCGAATCGAGCGCTTGCGTATGGGGTTTTGTTTCGTCCTGAAAGTGGGTCCTTGTAAAAGTAGCTGTAGCCTTCCCCGCTTTTCCAGGATTGCACGATGTCCTGTACTCTGGGGGCGCCATTCTTAGGAGTTTTTGTATCGATGAGGGGAAAATATGCATTGATTCCCACGACGTCTATGGCGCTTGACGACCATAACGCGTCCATATTGTATGTTCCGTTGTGCGAATGGTACTCGTCCCAATTTGCTGCGTATGTCACGGTCGTGTCACTTCCCAGGATGGCTTTTGCGTGCTGAGCGAGCTCAATCAGGCTTTCTACAGCTGGAAATACCCCGGCATCCCGGATTTTTGTCAGCGAACCGAATCCACTACCTATGCAAAATGCATCTATGGCTCCTTTTGTCAGGTGGCAATAGTGTTCCATGAATGGATGATACCTAACACCAAAAAATGTGCTGATTTTTCCCGCATCTTCGCATACCCACTGACTGTCCTCTGTGGGAGCGACTAACTTTACGGACAGTAGCACCTTATACCCCCTGGATTTCAGCTCTTGGATATACCTAACTAGGGATGCATCGTTTGCAGTTCCAGCACATTTTGGGACGCCGTTCTCCTGCGGGATTCGATAGGAATTTTGTGCTGTGAAGTCTCCTACTGTCCAGGTGTCAGGAAACGTCCGCGTTTCCCTGCCGTATGTGATTCCGGGAAGCACACTGCATCGCCCTATATTGATGTCACTGGCAAACCAATTTACTGTTACTGCCACCCATTTCAGACCGAGTAATGTGCCTTCGATTTGCTCTAAAGACTCCATTGCATGTGATTTTTGGTGGCCACTCTCTCCGTTGATCTTTTTTGCCATGCCGTGGGTGACCGTTATCTCACCTACGGTTTCCGTATGCACCGCTGTTTGTATCTTTGTGTCGTAGGCAAATTCTCCGTGCGCTATGGCATGGACGCTGTCGATTTCCCGCACCACATGATTTTCGAAAAAACCCTCAGGATACGCGGTAACCTCAAACACGAAGTTGGGTATGGTATTGTTGTAGTCCAGCAAGGGCAAATCCTCCATGACCACATACGCCGTTCCACGATATGCGGGGGCGCTGCCCTCCACGGAGAGTATCAGCGGGTCTGGCTCTTGGGTTTCGGTTCCCATGTAAAACCTGTACCTGATCTTGTTGAGGTCTAACAGCCTACCATTAGCCCACACTTGTATGTGTCTACATGTTGGCCCAGAGCATATTGCTATTGCCAGGGTGGCGTAATAGCTTCCGGTTATAACGTATTTTGCGGGCGATTGACCGTCCGCGACGTGCGCTCTTCTGTGTTCTGTGTACTTCACCGGTGAGGCCCATATTATGTTTCCCGATATGCGCGTAGTTCCGTAAACCTCTGGGATCATCCTGCCATATGTAGACGTTTGGATTTTAATTTTCTGCAGTTGGACCTGCTTCTCGGTAATGGACCTTCCGGTGGCTGAAGCACCACCCGTTGTGTGACCGAGCATTTCTTCGATATTTTTAGTCATGTGCTTCAGTACGGAGTTGCCAATTGCGTTTACTGCATTCGAAAATATTGATGGTGACATATTGAACCAAAGTGAATTTTACATTGCTTGTCCCGCGTCGCCCACTTGTATGCGTGTTTAGGCGGAGAAGTAGGACAGAGGAACATTCTGATGTTAGCATGCACTGCAAACGTTGCTGAGCACAAAGGAGGCTGCGGAGTGCGCCGCATTGGCGGGCGGCATATGAAGGGCCTCAAGGATCCATGGGCGGATATATGGAATGCAGGTCCGGTACGTGAGGCTCACCCCGGAAGTTTGATACATTGTCGAATTTTGTCCTGCAGGTACTGAAGTTTTTATCACATCCGGCTGTGATCGAATACGTGTCTCCAGCCAGCAGAGGATGCGGGGCGGGTTTGACCAAATGCACGGTATATTCCCTGTGATCGCGCACATCTATGGATACTCCCCGGTTGCCGGATTTGGAAAATGTGATGACGCCGTACTTATAATAACCGTCCTTATGGGGTAGTTTGGTGTCCTCAAATGTCAGGTGCCCAACTACCCTTTCGATCGAGCCTTGAAAAGTGAACCTTTCCTTCGCGAGCCCGCACCTGCTGTCGCACAGTTTTGCCCTACAGTGGGGTGAGAACAATTCCCCGACTCTGTTTAGAAGTGCGTGCTTGACTCCCTCCAATGTGAGCTTAACGCGATCATCACAAGTGGTAAACTCGGCAATAGTGCCGCTGAACAGCACCATTTTTCCTTGTGACAAGTTTTCATAATTGACCAGGAAGATCTCTGCCGTTGCGTGGTCGAAGCTCTCTGCAGACATGCCTTCTTGGGCAATGAGGCTGCCCATTATGACTTCAACATATGCTACGCTTACTTCGCTACTATCGCACACGTGACTCAGGTTGATACCGTTGCCTGAGCGGTATAGAATATTGCCAAAGTTAAGATCTGAGTCACAGTCTGTCAGCCCGATCACGGTTTTATCTTTCAGAGTTAGCTTACAGCAGTGTGCAGTTGTTATGATCTCCTGCGAGATATGGGACAACAGTTCTTGTGTTACATCCTTCATTTATCCGACCTTCTTTAAATAGCTAAGTTTCCGAATTGCATTGTTTTGTCATTGGGGAGATTTATATACAAATTCCTCAATGAAAGATAGAATGAGGCTATGCGGTGGGTAAGCAGAAAGTTATGTATCGGTGTAACGTAAAGTAGTGTTAGTGCCTGGGTGTGGAGCTTCGGGCGACTTAAATAGTGTAGCAGGTATATGACGCCTGCGTTTGAAATAGTTTAGGGAATGGAGATAGTAGCGATGTCTTATAACAGAGAGGAGAGTTGCTTTTCCGGGGACAACACGCTCTTCATAGAAGGGGTGTTTCAGGGATATGAGGAAGGCGACACGGAGATTCCCGAGGGATGGAAGGATCTTTTCACTGGTTTGTCAGCCAGTGATGGGGTGGCTGCGTCGTCTACCACGGCTCATGGCGCGGGCTTGTCCGCAACTTCGGATACCCTGCATGTTTTGAACTTCTTTCGATTCTACGGGTACCTTTCCGCAGATCTTGACCCTCTGGGTCTAGTCAAAGGTGTTGAGCCTAATCACAAAAAATACCTTGCCTCTATGATGGGGAGTAAGGGACAGCAGTGGATAAGGTCCGGAGCTTCGCTATCCTCCGTTGTGGAGGAACTTAAGAAGATATATTGTGGAAAAATAGGCTTCGAGTTCATGTACATGAGTTCCGACGAAGAGCGATACTGGATTCAAGATTGGATCGAAAATGTCAGCAAGGTGGTGTCGCCTGATGACAAGAGGGAAATGCTATGCCACCTGCAGGAGACTGAACTGTTTGAGCAATTTCTACATGCCAGATATCCCGGATACAAGCGGTTTTCCATTGAAGGTGGTGATTCTTTCATAGTGTCTCTCGAGCGGATTATCGCCCGTGCGCCCAAATTTGGTGTCAAGGAGATTGTGCTTGGGATGGCACACAGGGGAAGGTTGAACGTGCTCACTAAGGTGATGCGCAAACCGTATGCCGCGGTGATGCACGAGTTTTCTGGGGGAATGGCGTATCCGAAAATGCCTGTCGAGATATCTGGGGACGTTAAGTACCACTTGGGGTATTCCTATGACCGCAAGGTTGAAGGCGAATCCGTTCATTTGACATTGGCGTGCAATTCTTCTAGTCTGGAGTCGGTGAACTCCATTGTGATGGGCAGGGTGAAGGCCAAGAGCGACTTTACTGGTCATCCGATTCTCGGGGTGCTTGTCCACGGAGATGCCTCCTTCATAGGGCAGGGCGTGGTGGCGGAAGGGTTCACTTTAAGCGGCGTCGAAGGCTATTCTCCACAGGGAATGGTGCATATAGTGGTCAACAACCAGGTTGGTTTCACTGCGAATCCTGGGGAGACAAAGACCTCTGCCCACTGTTCAGATATTGCAAAAATGGTGGATGCTCCGATATTTCATGTCAATGGAGATGACCCAGAGTCTGTGTCGCTGGTAACTGACTTGGCCGTAGAATACCGAGAAAAATTTAAAAAGGACGTGGTTATTGATATAGTCTGCTATAGGCGGTATGGTCACAATGAAGGCGATGAACCGTCCTTCACGCAGCCACTGATGTACAAATGCATTTCTGCGCGGAAGACTGTGGCAAATTTGTACGCGGAGAAGCTGATAGCTGAAGGAGTGATTACGGAGGTGGAGTCCAATAAGCTGCGTGATAGGTTCCGCAAGCAGCTTGATGAGGCGTTTACAGAGTCTGCGAAATATAAGCCCGCAGAAGCTGACTGGTTTAAAGGTTGCTGGAAAGGTTTGAGGTACCATGCGCCGGGGCAGTTCAGTGACTACATTTCCAAAACCGGGGTTTCCGCGAGCAAATTGCGTTCCCTAGCCAAGGCTCTGTTCACCGTGCCCAAGGGCTTCAATGCCGATACGAAAATATCCAAAATTATGGAAATAAAGCACAAAAGCGTGGGGGGTAACTCAATAGACTGGGGGACAGGGGAGGCGCTTGCTTTTGCATCACTCTTGGTGGAAGAGTTCAGGGTGCGCTTGTCTGGGGAGGACTGCGCTAGAGGCACGTTCTCACATCGGCATGCAAGACTCGTAGATCAGGTCACAGGGGAATATTATACACCTCTGAACAATCTTGGTGTGAAGCAGGCGAAGTTTGAAGTTATGAACAGCCCGCTGTCAGAATATGCCGTAATGGGCTTTGAATATGGCTACAGTCTGGACTCTCCGAACACATTGGTTATATGGGAGGCGCAGTTTGGTGACTTTGCGAACGGGGCACAGATTATCATCGATCAGTATATTGCCGCTGCGGAAACTAAGTGGCTACGCTCCAGCGGGTTGGTGCTTTTGTTGCCACATGGGTACGAAGGGCAGGGCTCGGAGCACACTTCCGCCAGACTTGAGAGGTTTTTGCAACTTTGTGCGGTGGACAACATGCAGGTCGTCAATTGTACAACCCCGGCGAACTATTTTCACGTGTTGCGCAGGCAGTTGCACAGGGATTTCAGAAAACCTTTGGTGATATTGACACCTAAGTCGTTGCTTAGACACAAGGTGGCTGTGTCAAAATTGTCGGATTTCGAGGGGGGCTTTGCTCCGGTGATAGGAGAAATTTCCGAGGGAGTTTCGGGTTCCAAGAAGGTCAGCAAAGTTGTGATCTGTAGCGGCAAAATTTACTATGACCTCCTGGAAGCTAGGGCAGATAGGACTGACGTGGCACTTTTGCGGCTAGAGCAGTATTATCCATTCCCCACTGAGTTGCTGGCTAATGAGCTGAAAAAGCATAAGGGGGAGCAAGTCATATGGTGCCAAGAGGAGCACTTCAACATGGGGGGTTGGAGTTTTGTGCGCGACCGAATTGAAGAGTCGATGCGGAATGTTGGCATTGCGGGATCGGTGTCATACGTCGGCAGGTCCGAGTC
>JBQEQW010000035.1:0-5713 GCA_052043535.1 Anaplasma sp. | reverse complement strand
GGGGCCGTTGCTACGCTTGCTATGAATGAGCTTGCCACCGAGCTCCCCAGATATCTCACTACTCTGTTCGCTGTTATGTTCATTATCGTGCAGCATCACTAACCATGCGTTTACCATGCATTGTTTCAATTTTAACCGAAAGCACACTATTAGGTATGTGAGTGAGCATCCTGGGCTGTTTCCTAAAGGCATTAGCTCGCTCCAAGTAGTAGATGATAATTTATTCTATGATACTTCCACCTGTACCGTTTGTGTGTTAAACTGCTGTGTATTTTTATGATTAATCAAAAGGATTACTATGGATTTTGGAAAACTGCTCGCAGGGGGCTTTTCTGCAGCCGCCCTGTGTGCCTGCTCTTTTCTAATTAGTGGATCTTCTGTGGCATCCTCTGCCGACAACGGTCTCGTTTCTGACGGCGGTGTCATGGGCGGAAGTTTCTATATTGCCGGCAGTTATAGTCCTGCCTTTTCTTCTATTTCCTCTTTTGACGTGCGTGAGGCTGGTAGAGCAAGTTCTTATGTATTTGGTTACAGCAAGGACGTTGATACTCTTGACGTCGGCATTCATGGGCACTTCGGTCTAAAAAGGCCTCAATACAAGTTCACCAAGAACTTGCTTGCTTCTTTTGACAGTGCTGTGGGTTATTCTCTAGGCGGGGCTCGTGTGGAGTTGGAGGCTTCCTACCGCAAGTTCGCTACTGTGGCTGAAGGCGACTATAAGTATACTGGTGCTCATGAGTTGGTTGCGATAAGTCGCGAAGCTGTTCTGACCGCCAACAACTACTTCGTATTGAAAGTAGACAGTCTTACAAACGTTTCAGTAATGCTGAATGGTTGTTACGACGTGTTGCACGCAGATTTGCCTTTTTCACCTTACGTATGTGCAGGTATGGGTGCGAGTTTCGTTGACATCGCTAAGCACGTTACTACTAAGCTTGCTTACCGCGGTAAGGTTGGTATAAGTTATCAATTGACACCAGATATTTCTCTGACTGCAGGTGGTTACTACCACGGGATTTTTGACGAGTCCTTCGACAACATTCCCGCAAGTAACAATGTAAGTTTTCCTGGCGAGGCAAAAGCGTCAGTTAAGGCGCATGTTGCGGACTACGGATTTAACCTTGGAGCAAGATTCTCCTTCAACTAAGCGTCGGATACATGTGGTAAAGATTCAAGTCTTTACCACATGTCCTTTCTTGCTATGCCTACGCATCCCCCTTCCGTCGCCATACACCCTCGCTTATAAATCATCATTAGCTGATGTCCGCGGAAGGCCTCCGCCTTGAGTGGGGTCTAATCCGTCCCTCGTAGCTTTCTGGCGCTTGCGGCTCGATGTCACCGTGCATGGAACAGCACTTGCACTGTTCGTTCGCCGTAAATTCGTACGTTGAAAAGCGATTGTGCAAGAGGTTCACCCTGTGTAGTCTACCTCCCCTGCAGCTCGGGACCCCAGCTATGTATTTTATCACCTCTGAGGCAGCCATACTTCCTATTACTCCAACGGTGGAACCCAATACCCCTGCGCTTGCACAGTTAAGCTTGCTATCGGCTCTATCCGCCTCAAAGAAGCACCTGTAGCATGGCCTACCTCCGGGAAGGACCGTCATGACTTCCCCCACGAACCCAATAGCCGCACAGTGAATTAGCGCCTTGCCCATAACAACACAGGCATCGTTTAGTACCATTTTTACAATCAGCCTATCAACACAATCAACAACTACCTCGATGTTTGACAGTACATCTTCAAAATTCCTAGGGCCTACTGCCCTGTCAATTGTGTGTACTTCGACATCGCTGTTACACTCTCGTACGAATTCTGCCGCCGCCATTACTTTCTTACGTCCGATATCTCGCTCCCGATAGATTGTTTGCCGATTCAGATTCGACGCTTTCACAACGTCATCGTCGCACAGAACTAGTCGCTTCAGGCCACATGCCGCTAAAATCGGTATGACATGGCTCCCAAGCCCGCCACATCCTACTATTAACACGCTACTGCTCCCCAGTTTCTTGTGACCCTTGACCCCAATCTCAGGTACTGTAACTTGTCTTGTATATCTGAGCACCAGTGTCAGCAGCTGAAGTAGAAACTACACACCGCGGTTTTCACGTCACCCTCAGGACAATTTTCTGCTGCCAGGCTTGGAGATCGGCAGCTCCCTCAGCGCGGCAGGGATTTCGTCCTCGCTGTAGCTTTTGATGTCCATCTGGAGCAGGCTTACCACCGGAAATGGCATACTACTGCCCCCTCCTCTATCGATGATACAAAGCTCGGCTGCGGCCTTTCCTTCAAGATTTGCTATCACGTCAACAACCTCTATGGAAGATCCTCCAGTGGTTATCACATCCTCCACCACCAGAACTCTGGAACCGGGCTTGACAACAAACCCCCGCCGCAATTCAAAACTTCCTTGGACTCGCTCAACGAAAACAAACTTAATCCCTAACTGCCTGGCAACCTCATACCCAAACACCACACCTCCAAGCGCCGGTGAAGCCACTAAGTCAAACTTCACTCCCGGAAGCTCTTTGCCCATCTTTTCCAATAACAGAGCGCACAGACGCTCGCACACTGACGGCACCTCCTGCAACTTAGCACATTGAATGTAAGTGTCGCTATGCAGCCCCGAAGACAAAACAAAATGCCCCTTCAGAATCGCATCCCTCTCCATCAATACACCAAGCACATTGTCCCCTTGCACTACAACAACCTCGCTTCCTCAAATCAGTAACCCCAGCTGGCACTCTCCAGGGACGGTCACAATATCCCATCTTCTAACAACTCCGCACGCCTGTCTACAGCGAACAGATCACTGTTGCTCATGCTCTCTTCCAGAGCTGCCCTAATTTTTTGCTCCAGCTCATTTGCAACATCCGGATTGCTCTTCAAGTAGCTCTTCGCGTTCTCTCTGCCCTGCCCCATCTTTACTGAGTTGTAGGAATAGTACGCCCCAGCCTTCTCGACAAAGCCGCACTTGACCCCCATGTCAATCATCTCACCCAACTTTGATACACCTTCGTTGTATATGATATCAAACTCCGCCTGCTTGAATGGAGGCGCGACCTTATTCTTGACTACCTTCACCCTGGTTTGATTGCCTACCACGTTATCCTTCTCTTTGATGGCACTCACCTTGCGGATATCTAGCCTGACAGAAGTGTAGAACTTCAGCGCACTTCCTCCGGTGGTAACTTCTGGATTGCCGTAGACCACCCCTATCTTCATACGTATCTGATTGATGAACACAAGAATGCAGTTCGCCTTGGAAACCACTGAAGTCAACTTACGCAGAGCGTGGCTGAGGAGTCTCGCCTGCAACCCCATGTGCTGATCACCCATATCACCTTCTATCTCGGCCCGAGGGGTGAGGGCCGCTACGGAATCAACTACTATAACGTCTATCGCGCCGGAGCAGACTAGGTACTCAACAATGTGCAGAGCCTGTTCGCCCGTATCCGGCTGGGACACGACTAGGTCCCCAACATTCACCCCCAGCTTCCTGGCGTATACGGTGTCCAGCGCATGTTCCGCGTCTATGAAGGCGCAATTGCCTCCCTGCTTCTGTGCTTCGGCAATCACATGGAGGGCAAGTGTAGTCTTCCCAGAACTTTCCGGGCCAAAAATTTCAACTATTCTGCCCTTGGGCAGACCCCCTATTCCCAACGCCGTATCAAGGGCTATGGAACCGGTAGACACACTGTCCATCTTTTCGGCTGGATGCTGCTTCAACCTCATAATAGCACCACGACCAAACGCTCTTTCTATCTGACCTATAGCGGCATCCAATGCCTTTTGCTTCTCAGACTCAACATCTTTGCCACCTGACATGGGCGCCCTACCTACAACTAACAGACAATGACTCTCCGACAGCGCTACGACTTAACCGTATCCGCACGAACATGTCAAGAAGTTTGAGCCAAATTCCATAAGACTGTGGCACAGAGAAATCCCCAATACGCGCAGCTTTAAAGCAGTATCTCACGGGCAAAATATCACAGCATCTGATGCAATCCGCGACATGGTTCGCGGTGCCGCAAATTGCACCACCTAATATCCTTCCAGGATATTACACCCAGCCATGTGCACGTTTTTACCATAACGTGCACATAACTCTCAAATTTCGCTTGCAATTTAGAATTTTATATGGAAGATGTGGGAGGGAGGCTGCCTGGCGGCCTTGTGGTGTGTGGCTCTCTGAGATGGGGGTTCTGTGGGTACTGGTGCTGTAAGTCGTAAAGGACAGTTCCTGGTGTACGCTCTCGCTGTGGTTGCTTCAACGCTCCCTGCTGGCGCGTCGTCTACCACTCAGCAGTTTCTGGACCTCGATGTGGATTATGGGCGAGACCGTGCAGTGAGGCGCTTTTACGCGGGGTTTGGCGTAAGTCCTGCGTATGTTCGGGTCAAGGATTTTATGTTGGAGAACGCGGCCGGAGACACCAGGGCAGTGGTCCCCTATCGCGGTGGCGTAGGTGTTACGGGGCTTCAGGTTGAGGGCTTTGACTGGGATGCGTCCTGGGACAACCCCCAGTTTTCCGCTGCAAGCAAGTGGCCCACGGTGGGAGCAAGTTTCGGATGGAAGAGGGAGTACGTCAGGTTCGAGCTGGAGTTGGAACGCGGGCAGTTCAGCTTGCACGGAAATGCGGGCACGCAGGGAGCTGGTCCCGTACTGCTGGCAAAAAAGCTAGCATACTCGGTTGCTAAGGAGCAGGATTTGTCGGTCTTGACCGGGCAACTCGCGGGAGTTGAATACGGCAGGCTGCTCATCGCTCTTAGGGATAACGCGGAGATGAGGGGCGCACTGGAAAAGGCAGGTAGCGGGCTGCAGCAGGCGGCGGACCGGCCCTGGGATGACTTGTGTGCACCCCGTGGGCCTGTGGGTGGGGACGGAGAGGGGCTGTCGCCTTGTGGCGCGGTGGCCACCGTAAACTCGGGGTCCGCGCAGCGCTTTTGGCACCCGGAAGTGCTGGCGCGGGGGATCATTGCTGCAAGTGCCGAGAGCCGGGCCGCGGCTGCCAGCAGTTTCGCCAGGGTTGTGGAAGGTGCTGAGGTTGTGAAGCTAGGAAGCTTAAATGCCAAATCGGCTATGGTCAATGCCTGCTACGACATTAACCCGGAAACGGAAGCCCTGGCTCCGTACGTATGCGCCGGTGTAGGTGGGAGCGCGGTCAGCATGGGAGAAGGTCCCGCAACCTACAGGGCTGCCTACAGATTGAAGCTGGGTCTAGGCTTGCAAATGGTCCCCGGAGCCTTTATATCAGTGGGGACCTTTTTCCACAACACGGTTGGGAGGTTTCGCTATGGTGATATACCGGTACAGCGTGTGAGTGGAGGAGCCGTCTCCGTTGGGGCGGCAAACTCCACTCGAGCTAGGTCCTCGTTCAAGCTATCGAGTTTCGGTTTGGAGATGGGCACAAGACTCATCTTCTAGCGCAATACCGGGTGAGTCTTCTCCACGCCGGTATCACAAGACATCAGTGGCAAACAAAGGCCTGTTCACTTCGGTTATTGGTTCATGCAGAGCTTTATGCTCCTTTTGGGCATCCAATAACCCCGGAAAACCCGTGGAAGAGCTGGCTCCGTAAGCAGGTAAGTATCCAGACTCGAAATTCTCAGCCATCTGTATACCTAGGGTAGACTCGCAGTAGGCACCGTTCAACTGTAACCACTCTCTTCCTACCTATAGGTCCTCCACCAACGCATCGCACCTGACAG
>JBQEQW010000034.1:0-26719 GCA_052043535.1 Anaplasma sp. | reverse complement strand
GACTGGAAGTGGTACCGCCAACGACCCCACTAATAAGACAAATTGTAGAAGTGGTGCTCCTGCACCTAAGGGCAGCGCCGAACTTGCGGGGCTTGGTATTGGTAGTGAGGACGTCAAGTCCACCAGCGGCACCGACAACACCAAGGCAAAGGCACTGACAAAGGACATGTATGACACTCTAGTGAAGGCCTTTGAGGCAAATGATGCTAGTACTGCCGGCGAGGCCAGCGCCACCGACACGTGCAAGGACGCCAGCGGCAGCGGCGAGAAGGAGGCGTGTGGCAGCGCTGTCAAAGCAGGCAACGCATTCGATGGGGCCTCGTGGCTGTGTGCATGGTCGAGCTTTTCATGCCACCTTTTTATTGCTTATGGTGGTAATTACATATACTATGTGTCCGTCTTCAGAACGGCTCACGTATGGCTTTTATTGATGACAATAATGCCGGGATGTGTCGCGGATGGGTTCTCACCGGAGTGCACGCCCTGGGGATCTCAGGCATCTTGTCGATACTGATCGTCTTCTTGAGAATGCCGCTTTTTTTAAAGTCCACAATCGCAAATGCAGACAGGGTGTTTGATCTGTCATTGGTCATACACGTGGATTTCTCAGTAATAGTGTGGCTGTGTGCGATGTCCGCAGTTTTGGCCAGCATGACCGTACATAGAAGGCCCGGATATCTCGGATATTCTTGGGTGCTGTCCGCAGTGGGTACCCTGCTGATAGGTCTGTCAGTGTTTGTCAAAAATGCAGTGCCGGTAAAGAGTAACTATATACCCGTGATAGATAACTCCGTCTTCTTCGTGGGGCTGGGCTTGTTTTTCGCCGGCGTGTTGTTAAATACCCTGCCTACCGCAAAGAAAAACAACCATGACCCGGTGGCACTACCGGTGCTGGTGGGAATCCACGGGATATCAGCGATGATCACCGCTGTGGCTCTCTGTTTTGTCACCGCGTACTCCACAGCAGATAAGAGGATGGAAGTGCTTGGCTTCTACGAACGGGTGTTCTGGGGAGCTGGGCATCTTTTGCAGGGCGTGTTCGGACAAGCGTTCCTGGTGGTATTGCTGCTTAAGATCAAAAATGGCCGCCTGGCGCATCCTTATTTCGTTGGGACGGTGTTCGCCATAAATACCGCGTCAGTGATAATCGCGTCCTTGTCCCATGTTGTGTACCCGTCAGATTTTGATGCCCTGGCTTCTTTCTTCACATGGCACATGCGTATAGCAGAAGGAATAGTGCCTTTGTTCCTGGTTGTGTTCGCGCTTGGTAACGTCAAGGTCCTGTTCCAGCGGGACAATCGATACCTGCTCTATTCCTCAATTATGTTCACCTACGGCAGTGTCCTGGGGATCCTCACCATCCATGGTACGGTCACCATACCAGCGCATTATCACGGGTGTGTAGTGGGGATGACCGCGGCTTTTATGGGGTTCGTGTACCTGCTTATGCCACAACTTGGCTACAAGGCGGTGAGTCATACTTGGAGAAATGTTCAACTATGCATATACAGTGTGGGCCAAATGTTGCACATCACAGGATTGGAGCTACTGGGTGGATACGGGGCACTACGTAAGGTCACCCACCTGCCCGAAGGTGTACCGAGTATTGCCCGTTATTGCTTCTCCATCGGGGGAGCCATGGCGGTGATCGGTGGGTTTCTCTTCGTGCTTCTGGTGCTAGTGTGCATATACGGATACAAAAGGACAGCAGAATATAATGCGTAATGCGTGATGGGCGCGTTTCACTCAAGGGTAGAGTGGTTTGCTACATGTGGTATCTAAAAATTTACCACATGCACGTACCATCAACCGACAGGCGTCCGGGGTGGTCGTGGCTCTGTGCACCCCGGTAGAGCACCACGGGTGCTTGCCACGTCGGAGTGGTGCCGGGAGGCAATCTCCGAAAATTCGTTCTGGTAACAGCATAGTTCAAGGTCCCATGATAATTCGCAGGTTGGGCTGGCTTTTGTCGCGTGCAGCGCGCGTTTCCCTAATTCTATCGCTCTGGCCCGGGTTTGGTATCACAGCACACTCAGAAATTCACATACCGTGGAAGGTAGACAGAGCGGGGGTGCAAAGTCTCTCGAAGATGCTAGAGCACACCAGTAGCGGAGATCATAGGTCCGCGCATCGTGCTGCGCAAAAGTTGGGAGGGGACTTCGTGATCCTAGCTGAGTGGCTGCGGCTGCGCTACGGATGCGTGTCCCGCGCAGAAGTGAATACCTTCCTGCACAGAAACTCAGAGTGGCCAAGCCCAGTTGCGAGAGTTAAGACCGCAGTCGCCACATCTATGGCACAAGTCAGGCCGGAATGCAACCGTCTAAGGAAGGGGGAGGTTTTCCTCAACTACAGTGCCTTACCCAAAGATGCACTCGCGTCCGTGGCAAACAGCTTGCTATGGAAAAAGAAGATACAAGAAGCTGAGTACATTGTTGAACACTTGGCTAGCAAAGACAGCCTCGCAACAACAGCGAGAATAGACTTCAAACGCAACAAGAAGGACCCGGGTGGCTTAGCTATGCCGGTTCTCGCCTCTGTGGGCAGCACCATGGATTTCGGTCTCGTGTATGATTACATGGCCTGGTACATCAAAAACAAAAAAATAAACGAAGAAGTACTGCGCACCATAGCAGCAATACCGAAAAACCGTCGGTACAACAAAGAACTATGGCACCTATATCGGTTATACGTAGGAGATATCGTTTACTACAGGCTTGCAGAATTTTACAGAGCAGCATACGCACTCGCTGCTGACTATATCACCATCGGGGACGCGGAGACACTGCCGGAGGTGCATTGGCTGTTAGGGTGGATAGCGCTTAAGAGTCTGAAGGATCACGAGAGTGCATATCAGCACTTTTCGGACTTCCATAGCACAGCGAGGACGAATGAGCAGCTCAGCAAGGCGGCATACTGGGCCGGGCACGCAGCAAAAAAACTCGGAAGGACAAGTGTATCTCTTGAATGGTTCGGGCTGGCAGCGTTGCACAAAACGACTTTTTACGGGCAGTTGTCCCTAATGCAGTTGGGTGTGGTGCAGATCCGCCTCTATGGCCATAACGGGCAATACAGCCGCGAGCATTACCTCCACTGTAAGAACAACACATCCGCAAAGATCGGCTACATGCTTTCCCTGGCGCGTCAGTATGAGATCGCAGACCTATTTCTGCAGCACGCAATTGAGAGGGCTTCCAGCCCTGAGGTTGCTGGCATGATAACTGAGCTGGCCTCATCAAGCGGCAATGTCCACTCTGCGCTTAAAGTGGCCGCAGCTATAGAGCCAAAGTTCCTCCTCCCGGAAAGCCTCTACCCGCGGCATTACCTAGTCGCAGACGACAACCAAGAGATCGTGCTATCCATAATAAGGCAGGAAAGTAAATTCGATCAGAAGGCCAAGAGCCCGGCTAATGCAATCGGGCTAATGCAACTTCTACCGTCCACCGCCATGGAGGTCGCAAAGGATCTTCGGGTGGAATACAGCGAGAGCTCCCTCACAGATCCCGAGTATAACGTCATGCTGGGGCATCATTATCTGAAGAAGTTGTTGAAGACGTACAACAACTCACTGGTGCTTGCTCTGGCAGCTTACAACGCCGGGCCACGTAACGTTAACATGTGGATCAGGCATCTGGGAGACCCCAGGAGGCTAAGCGAGCCAGCAGAACTCGCCCTGTGGATCGAGTCTGTCCCCTTTAATGAAACCCGTACGTACCTACAGAAGGTACTAGCGAACTTGCAGGTATACAACGGCATGTCAGGCAAGTCCATGACCTTAAGTTAAGGCACCGTGGGGGGTCCCGCCGTTAGGGGAGAATTTTGGCGCTGAGTGGCTTTGTTGCTCGCACTGCGAATGAAGTATACGCATCCAAACAGCCAGATCAAGGCAAGGGCGTACCACGTTGTTGCGTACTCCAGGTGATCGTTCCTCACTTTCAAGCTCTTATTGGGCCGCAGTCCGCCCTCAGCAGCATTGCTGCTCCACACTATACAGGGTTCCAGGGCGAGATTAATGTGCGCAGCCATGCCGGCGACATCAAACCAGAACCACAGGTTTCTTTGTGCATTGTTTTGCACAGCCCAACTGATTCTGGAGCGAGATTCGCAATACAGAACACCATCAACCGAGACAAACAGCGACCTTTCTTCCGGCGCCGCAGCAACTTCAGCCACGTCCGAAAACGTTCCTCTGTTGACTAGAATATGTCTGCCATCCGTCAACGCAAGGGGCTGTAGGAAGTAGTACCCCGCCTTCCCTGCATAGACTCGAAAATATCTTCTATCACTGAAGCTGCCCCGAAGTGTCACCTGCCTGTAGGAAGAAGCACGCGGTTCTTTCAGAGGAAGAGCCATCACAGGCATGCGCATCTTCTCAATGATCTGCAACTTCCCTTGCAGTCTAAAAAGCTGCCACGTGCCAAGCGAGAACAACAAAAGAAACGGTGCTGCACATACACACGTACGCAGCACCAGCCGCGCATAATAGCGGCTACACATCGTTCAAACCTGCTCCACATCGGGAACTGCGTGTTGTAATATAGCGTACGACATAAAGCCCCCGCGGTGCATCCCAAAACTTTGTGGTTATAGCACAGCACAACAGCAGCAACAAAACTTTCCGCAATTCTGCACACCATATTGCCGGCACCGTAACCCCCAGGATTCCGCCTATTTTGACACACGATAATGTTTTACAACAATCGAATCACCCAGCATTGACAATGCACCTTTTCGGTGCCAAAGTGGTGGATAGTAAGCCATGTCACGCCTCCGACCTGGGCTGCAGTGGTGTACGTGGACAAAGTTAATACTTTTGTGAGCCTTTTGCTCCTAGAATCAGGCGGTTTTGCTGTTGTTCAGGTGCGTATGGAAGGGGTGAGCCTAAGCATGCGTCGTCGTTTTTCCTTCCCCTTAGGGTTGGTCTTGGCCGCTGTTGTGTACGCTTTCCTGCACGGAACACTGCACAGCAGTATGGCACATGCAGACAACAATGGGGGCCCAGCAAAGCAACCGGCTCCTGTACAAAAAAACTCCGAGACACAGCCACCTCCCAAAAAGCTCCCTGCACCCGCAGCAAAAGGCACAGATGCTCCCGTCAACACTAAAGGCACCGAAGATCCCAAGCAAACCTTTGCGAAGGACGCAGAAAACCTCAAAAAAACCTCGCACACTAGGCGTGATTTCAGAGAATTCTTAGTGAGATGCAATGCCAAAGGCATTGCACCAAATTTTAAGAAGGAGTTCGGCAGCAACTTGGCCGGTGCGGACTTTAGCGAGCTGGACATGCGGGGTGCAATCTTCGACGGTGTGAGTCTGGTACAAGCAAACTTTAGACACAGTAATATCTCCGATACCACGTTTTCAAAGGCTGACATGAGGGGGGTGAACTTCTCCAACGCCGATTTGAACAGATCACAATTTGAAGAAGTAGATCTCAAATTTGCCAATTTTGCATTCTCGGACCTCAACGGAGTAAAGGTCACTTCTTCTGATATCAGTCACGCTTCCTTTGTCGGGGCAGATATGCAGTTCCTGGTGCTGAAGGATGCCCAGGCGTTAAGTACGACTTTCACGAACGCAGATCTCGGCTCTGCATCGGTGTTTCGCTCTGTCATGACCAGTGCAAACTTCCAGGACGTAGAAGCCACTGCTCTTTCTATACATGACAGCGACCTGTCATCAGCCAACCTTTTTGGCGCCAACCTCAATAGCGCAAGAATACAGAATTCCATCCTTCGAGACTCCGTCATGTATGGGGCCTACATGGATTTCGCAGACTTTACCAACAGCGATCTCAGCAATGCGAATATGGAGATAGCGAGCATTCGTTCCGCAAGTCTTCATCGCGCCAACCTGGAAAGCGCCAACCTGTACTCGGCAGACATTTACCATACAGATCTGAGAGGAGCCAACCTCAGCGGGGTAGTTCTGGGCAGAGCGGTGTTGGTAGGAGTGAATCTGCACGATGCCATACTGACCAAGTCTAGGCTCAAGGGTACCTCCATATCCGAGTCTATACTCATAGGGTCAGACTTCAGGGATGCAATTTTCGATTCTTGTAAGATTACTAGAAGCTCCCTGAAGCTCGCTTCGCTGAACAGAGCAAGGGTGCGCAACACTTCCATATCACGCACAGATATGGCACGTGTTTTCGTAAATGGGGCGCGTTTTCAAGGGGTAACAATATCAAAAACAAACCTCGAGGGTGCTATACTGAACAACGTCAAGATGTCCGCATCTGCATACAGCAACGTGAAGGCCAATGACCTTATATTGGCATCATCAGAGATTCATGATGTGGCCATACACGGCACTGTGCTGAGCAACGCGGTGTTTGCGGCCAACAGGTTTAAAAAGGTAAGCATCTCCGGCAGTGACGCGTTTAACGCGCGCTTTCTAGGCTCAGAATTCACGGGTACTAGCATTTACGGGAACAGATTAGAGGAATCCGACTTCCAGAATTGTGTTTTTCATTACACCGTAATAATCGACAACGACGTGTCGGTCCTGGCCAGTGGGGCGGTGACATCAGCGCAGGCATTACAGGAGTTATTGCGAGACTCCAGAGTCCTTGATGTCAATTTCTCTTACCTTGATTTCAGCGGGATGCATTTGCATGATATAGACTTCTCAAATTCAAAACTGACGGGCGCGCTTTTCCAAGAGGCCCGCTTGAGCAGGGTGAGGTTCTCTGGCGCGGACTTGCATGCTGCAGACTTCACCGATGCCTCCATTATTGAAGTGGACTTTACGGGTTCCAACACCTCCGGAGTGGTCTGGCCAGAAGGGTACGTACATAGCAACAGTAAGTCCAGCGCTGTCAGATCTGATAGTGCTGTGCGCTCTGGCAACGTTGCAGGGCCCGCTAGTGTTCTAGAGGAATAGCATGTGAATATGGGCGTAATCAGCCATGGTAGCCCGATAGTTTTGTTGTTCGCTACAGGTGTCATGCAATGTCACTACATGACCGGAACTTTCGCGTGATGGGCAACATCCAAGAAAGTAAACCTGTTTCTGGTCGCAAATGCTAGGTTTGATATCACCCTGTACTTTTCGGTTGTCCACCCAACGTGCTCTGGTAAATGTGGGCTGCCCATATCACACAGCACGCCCTCCAATAGTTCTGGGTCCAGTACCTCCTCCGCCACCCTTTTTGAGATATATTCCCACTTTTCATCTATCACGCGATTGAGGTGCGCTGCCTTTTGCTGATCCACGGCCTTTTGCGACAGAGTATCACAAAATTCACCCACACAGTTTGCGTTGAAGTGTTGTCGGAGGACACTTTGATCCAGTGAGGTCACAGAAAACTGCGGCTTCATCCCGCACATTTTCTTCTGCAATCGTGCCATAATTATCGTTGCAACACCCACCCGTTCTCCATGCAAAAAATCGTAAGTGTCCAGGAGCTCCGTAGCGCCCGCTAGAATATGCTCCCCTTGACTGGCAGACTGGCTCCCTCCGGCAATGAACATTCCGATCCCGGATAGGAACAAGGCTTGCATCAATAACACAATTGTGTCGCTGTCCTGGGCTATAAGACCGCGATAGTTCTCAACTAAAGCCTGCTCTACCTCTGCGCTGATGAGGAAAGGCAGTTCATCGTACGGTGTCCCCAGCAGCGTGTGTGATAGCAACCAGTCCGCACGTGCAGTGGACCGGCAGATAAAGTCTGCCAGTCCACTCTTGATTAGCCTCGCTGGCGCCTTTGTTAGTACGTCCGTATCCACATATATGGCCTGAGGTAACTTTCCGGGGCAAGATTTCTTGGTGCCATTTTCTACTGTGATTGACGCATTCGGAGAGATGTACCCGTTCATGGAGGTGGCAGTGGGGAACAGTATATACTCCTTGGCATCGCTATGGCAGATATACTTACAGATGTCATTAATGGTCCCACTGCCGAGTGCAACCATTAGATCTGCGTCGCCGGCTGCGTGCCTGATACTATCTACCAATTCGACTGAGGCACTGTATCCACCGCGAATTATGTAGTGATCTAGGGAGTTAAGCACTTCTGCGTCTAAAAGCTTTACCGTATTATCGTCGGCGACAAGCAGCGCCTTACCCGGGCGGGTTGAGGCTATCACGTCCGGAAGGCTGGACAGTGCCTTGTTACACACACATATGGCGCTGGAGAGATACTCAGCAGCCCTGGGATGACCACCAGCAACAATATGCGGGAGTGCCATTTCCAGAAACTGAGTAGCCACAGCATCAGATGAAGGTTGAAACCTCGAGTATACAGCCAGCAGCTGGGCATAGCAAAGACTAACCTGTCGACGGAAGAATCGGTGATGCACTGCAAAAGAACCCACGATGTGGACAGGGACTGGTAAACATGCAACCGCTCAGCTTGTGGGCACAGAAGACAAGGTTGACTGGAATTTTGTTCTGGATGATACTACTGCGTGGGGTTTTTATTCGGGTATGGCTTGAGTCCGCTGGAGCAGTTTAGAGTCGTTCGGCTGTTTTATATACAGACGCCGTGGGGCGCAGACCTAAGTTTTACGAATTGTTCGCTCTTTATGGTCCTGGCGTCCGGATTGTTGGTTCTGCTTTTGTGCTGGGCTATGAGGAGGGCTGAGGCAGTTCCTAGCCGTTCGCAGGCAGCTGTGGAGCTGATTTACGGCTTCGTCGCCAACACGCTTGAGAGCAATTCGGGGAAGGATGGACTTCACTACATACCTTTGGTGATGACGACGTTTTTGTTCGTGCTGGGATGTAATTTAATTGGCATCCTGCCACTCGGGTTTACGGCGACCAGTCATCTTGCGGTGACCTTGGCCTTGTCGCTTGTGGTGTGCACGTGCGTTACGGTTATTGGGTTCAAGCATCAGGGGTTGCACTTCCTTAAGGTTTTTCTGCCCGCGGGTACACCCCTGTGGCTGGCTCCAATGATGGTCTTCATAAAACTGTTTGCGTATGTAGCGCGGCCGGTCAGCCTGGCTATACGGTTGGCCGCCAATATGATCGCTGGTCACACTATCATCGCGGTGATTTCTAGCTTCGTGCCGGAGATGCACCCGATAATGATGCCTCTCCCGTTTGTGTTCATCATGGTCTTGATAGCCTTTGAAATCTTCGTTGCAGCTCTACAGGCGTACATATTTACGGTTCTGACCACGGTGTATCTGGCCGACGCCGTCTCCGAACATTAGTGGGTATGCGGTGCGGCTTTTGGTTGACGGTGCATTAACCTCCCTGCACAGCCGGACGGGTGCTCTCTTGGTTGCTTTGCACATGCTGTGCCCATCGGGTTACGCAGCCCGATGGGCACAGCATGTATTAGTTAGTGGGTTTAGAGCCCTAGTATCCTGAGGAAATTGGCTGCTATCGCAACATCAATTCCTAATTGACTTAGCACAGCAAGCCCTTATAATCGTGGAGTTGAGGTTTACACTGGTAGTGGTTTATGGATTCCCTGAGGTTTGTAGCTGTTGGGCTGAGTGTCCTTGGTATGGTGGCGTCCGCACTAGGCGTTGCAACCGTTTTCTCCGCTATGCTCAACGGTATTGCCCGCAATCCAGAAACGGAAGACAAGCTGAAGAAGTACGTCTATACCGGTGCTGCTTTGGTTGAGGCCATGGGTCTGTTCTCCTTCTTGTTGGCACTGCTGTTGATATTTGCGGCCCAGTAGTTTATGGGTGGTGTACCTCAGCTGGATGCCTCGACGTACCCCTCGCAGGTATTTTGGTTTTTATGCGCGTTCTTATTGCTCTACTGCGTAGTGCGGTGGGTGGTCGTCCCTAGGGTTGAGGGGGCGATAGGTGGCAGGTACTCTCGAGTTGAGGGTACCCTGAAGAGTGCGCGCAGCATCTGTGAGTCAGCGCAGGCAGGGTTGCTAGCTCAGCAAGCGGCACTTGATAGTGCCAATGAGCAGGCTAGTAACATAGTGCAGGCGGCGCTCAGTGAGGTTTCTGCGTGCATGGAGCAGGCGTGTTCCTCGTTGGAAGAGGAAATGGGCAGTGTCCTCGAGGTAGTTGCGCAGCATCTGGAAGATCTTGAGCGTGACTCGCACGGTGAATTGGTCTCCCTGGCTGCGGAGGTTGCATTCATGTACTACTCGAAAGTACGAGGTTGCGACGAGACAAAGAGGGCCAGACTAGAAGAGTTGGTAGCTAGGTTGTACGGGGGGGGGTTGTGACTATAAGTACCCATTTGATTGTGGATTTTGCCTTCTGTGTCGGATTTGCTTTGGCTTTTAATCCGGCGCGTAAGTTTGTCAAGCGCTTCTTGGGGGAGCGTTCCAGCGAGGCTGCAGATGTTGTTGAACAATCCGCTGCCCTTGAGGGTAGGGTTACGTCCATGCTGTTGAGCGTGTCGCAGAGAGAGTGTGAGGTTGACACCGCCATGCGCGAGATTCTAGAGAGATCCGAGAAGCAATATCGCATGATAGTGGAGAATGGGAAGAAGGAAATCGAGGAAATGTTGGAAGCTCAGGTTGGTTTGGCAGCCGAGAAGATTGCAGCTCAGATCGATAATTTCGTTAAGTCCTTGAGGTTGGTTGCGCTTGACGCTGCTTCTGGTGCAGCTCGGAATCTCCTCAAAGAGGAACGAGATGGGAGAGAGCCGGGTGGGGAGAGCGGCAGTGATGTTGCACCACCTCAGGAGCAAGATGAGGACGTAGCTAAAAAGTTGCATTAGGTGTATGCGTGTTTATTATTCGTAGAGATAGGTCAGGGGCTGGGCGGTGTAAGGCTGCGCGGGGAGGTGCGTGATGTCGGCGCGGCAACTAACTTGGCTGGTGGTTGTGTAGCTGGCTTTCGGCGGCGGCCCCTATGGGGCCGCAAAGCTCTCTGCGGCTCGGACTTTCTTGGACGCCTATACGCCAACCTTGTCAGTGATCCACCTCAGCACCCTTTGCAAAGTTCCCTGTTGTCCATCTAGTGCTCCTTTATGGAAGCTGTTTACCGCCAGTAGCACGGTTCCTATTGCAGCGGAGAATATGGGGTTCCTGTCATATTCTTGGTCCATCCCCTGGATGCTTACTGGCAGTCCGATCCGCGCCTGCTTGTTCAACACGTAGTTAGCGACCTCCCTCATGCCGGCCAGGTTGCTACATCCTCCCGTGATGACCACCTTATTCACAACGTCTTGATATCCACTAACCCTCTCCCGCACGATTTCTAAGATCTCCTCGACCCTGGGCCGTATTATGCTGCTTAGATCAGATGTCATGACAGACTGTCCGTCCCCGCCACCACCGTCGATCTCTATCGCATAGTTTCTGTCAGCGGAGGTAAGCATTATGTCACCATGTAGGACCTTGATGCGCTCAGCATCACGCACACTGGTACACAGCCCGTATGCCATGTCACGAGTAATGTGCATACCGCCCAGTGGGATGGTGTCTGCATAGATGAACTTCCCTTTATCGAATATGCCTATGGAGGTATAGTTTCCCCCCACATCGAGGATCATAGTTCCAAGTTCTTTTTCGTCCCTCGTCAAACAGGCCAGGCCGGAGACATATGGCTCCGCAACGCATCCACCCATGCTTAAGTTGTTTTCCGTGATGCAGTTTTCTATGTTCAGCAGCGCAAGCCTGGAGGCTGTTACTACGTGCATGTCTGCACGCAATCTGCTTCCGTACAATCCACGCAGCTCGGTCACGTTGTGTAAGTCATCCAAGTGATAAGCTATGGGAACGTTGTGGACTACTATGTCATCGCCAGAAAATTTCTCATAAGTCTGGAGCACAATCCTGCGGATATCTCGCTCGGATATCTCATGGACGGTAGAATTCATTTCGTTCGAGATATTATGCGATGAGACGTTACATCCGGATATATTGACGTACACCTGGTTCATCGTGTGCCCCGAAATCTGCTCAGCAAGGTCTATGCTAGATAACACCGAATAGCCTGCGTGCTGTTTATTGGTAATCGCACCACCGTTCACGCCATCTGCAGCTTTGTACCCTACCCCCACGACCTCCGGCGCCCCGTTACTGTGGATTTTGACCACAAGGCAAACCATTTTTGTGGAGCCCATGTCCAGAACTGCAAAAACGCCTTTTCTGGGTTCCGTCATGACAGCAGAATGCAACACAGTACAATAACCCTTCCAGCGCTAAAATCTGGGTCAAACCCGGCTCCATCTTATATTGTTATCACAACATAGCAAGCATTTTCACTCCCCTGCGAGTTCTCTACAGCCGCCGAGCACCACCCTGTAACATGGAAAACAGCAACACAAAAAACGGCACGAGCTCTAGTCGTCCGACCAACATCATGACCGTCAGCACAAGCTTAGTAGACCCAGCCAGGGGCGCATATGTCCCTCTGGGGCCGATAACCTCACCCAAACCCGGACCTGTATTCGCGAATGTAGAGGAAACGGACGTAACAACAGTTGTTATATCACCTTCAATCCAAGAAACAACAACACATCCCGCGCAAAATGTCAAAACATACACAAAAAAGAAAGAGTGAACTCTGAGTAAAGGCTCTGTCCCAGCCCGCCTAGCGCTATAAGCCACCAAAGACCCCTGCTGAAGCGCGCCTTGCAGGTACTTGTACCCATAATGAGCCAAAATCATTATCCGATGCATTTTGACCCCACTGTTCGTCGATCCCGAGCACCCGCCACAAAGGCTGAGAATCGTACCGGAAAGTGCTATAAAACGCCAGCCGCCATAGTCATAGCATACAAACCCGGTAGAGGTCGCAAGCGACACGAAAGTGAATGTGACATGCCACAAGGTCTTAAAGAAGCCTCCGTCCGGAATATTATCCTTACAGAGGTATGCCGTACCGAGCACAGAAAACGTAAGTAAAACGCCGACAAAAACGACAAACTGTCGCAACTGCAGCTTACCGTCAAAAATCAACTTGAGGTATACAACAAAGGGGCAAGATGCCAGCATCATGAAAGCCACTGCAATCACCTCGATGCACAAGCTATCAAAATGTTCTATGGAATCGTCGTAATTTGCAAACCCACCGGTGGAGACCGTGCTCATCGCATGGCATATAGCGTCGAACACGGACATGCCCGCCATGTTATACAGCAGTGCACACAGCGTGCACAGTATCACGTACACACAAATGATGCACTGGATTGTCTTGAAAACCCCAAACCGAAATTTTCGCTCGGAAGACTCGGCCCCACACATATCCACAATGCCAACTACTTTCAGGAGCGGGAACAACAGGATGCCCATAGTTATGACTCCTAAACCCCCAATGAAATTTAGCATGGCACGCCACAACAGCATGCCAGGCGACTTCGTATCTAGGTTGCACAGCACTGTGGCCCCTGTGGTCGTGAGCCCGGACATAGATTCGAAGAGGGCGTCTATATAGGACAGGTGAGAGGTGCTCGAGAAAACAAACGGCAACGCGGCCAATGCCGGTAGCACTACCCACACGATACACGTGAGCAGTCCCGCCTCAGATTTACCTATACTGCATGACCTCCCACCGAACACGCACACCGCACCCACAATAGCGGATATCGAGAAGGCAGAGGCGAAACTTTCCCAGTCCCGACCTCCCATGAGAATATCCGTCACCATAGGGGCCAAGAACATCAGAGAAAACAGTACTGAAAACACCCCCAAAGTGAAGACAGAGCCCCGCCACGGGTTAGACCCCACACGCCCCCTGCCAGGCACAACTATCACCCACAACCAGATCGCTTAGCGGTGAGTTCTAGCACAGATATCACAAAAGGCAAGTGCTTTGAACTGCTTATGGCTAATGCACAATAGAGATTAATAACCGTACCCTCGAACCCAGAAAAGAAGTTGCTGCAACGGCACTTTTTGTGCACGAAAAGTGCCGTTTTCTGTTACAATCGCGCTGCGGAGAGATGGCTGAGTGGTCGAAAGCGCACGCCTGGAGAGTGTGTACACAGCAATGTGTCGGGGGTTCGAATCCCCCTCTTTCCGCGTTTTGGTTGGTTATCCAAAAACGACACGTGGAGTCTGAGGTCTTTGAAAAACTACACGGCTTGGGTCTACACGACAGATATGCAGTTGCCGTTTCTGGAGGCGTAGATAGCATGACGCTTTTGCATTTAGTGTCTGTATTCCACAAGCAAGAGTCAAAAGGCCTTCCTCCCACAGTACTCACCGTAAATCATGGGTTCCGCCCCGAAGCTGAAGATGAGACCCGGTTTGTTCAGGCAAAGGCCTTGGAGTCGGGCTTAGATTGTAAGATACTTCATCTGGGCGGGGAAGGCCCACGCAACTCATCGCAGGCAACAGCAAGAGAGATTAGGTACCGTCTGCTTCACCGGTGGTGCACAGAGCATTCCGTCAGGTACCTACTAGTGGCCCACAACAAAAACGACCAAGCAGAAACCATCCTGATGCGCTTAGAGCGTGGAAGTGGAATTGACGGGTTATCTGGCATCCATGAGCGGTCCGCATTCGGTACCATCGTCATTTTAAGGCCCCTCCTGGGGTTTACAAAGCGGCAAATCCTGGACTACGCAACTAAGAAAAAGTTGCCTTGGGTTGAGGATCCGAGCAACACAAACCCAAAGTACAGGAGAACCTTCTTCCGCAGCTTGATAGCGAATAGCAACAATCCAGGACTGGTGACAGAGCGCCTTCACAGAACCGCATCACACTTGAAAAGGGCTCTGTCTTGTATCGCACATTATGTGAAAGCCTCGCTAGATCGTTGCCTTGAGTTTAGCGAATTTGGCTTTGTAGTTATAAAGTCGCAGGAGTTCCGCAGTGTCCCCGAGGAGATTGCAACCAGGTTGCTGCTGTTCTCGCTGATGGCTATGGGCGGGAGAAATCATAAACCAAGGTACTCGCAGTTTCGTTCACTGTTCGAGAAGGTGTGGCAAGATGAGCACTTCCAACCCAGAACCCTGCACGGCTGCAAAGTTTTCAGACATCCAGATAGGAATGTCCACATAGTGCGGGAAGTGGTGCTCATAGACCGTAGAATACGCATAGGCGAAGCAGCAAAAACGGTGCTGCAGTGGGACTGCAGATTCACCATAAAGGTGGTACAAGCGGATGGTGTTCCTTTGGGCGCATCTCAAACCGCGGTGTCAGGTGGTTTGAGTAAGGCACTCACACCGGCCAAACCTGCACGGGATGACGGCTGCGTGATGCCACGCGATCTATACATAACCCCTATAGCCGATGGGCCAGTACCTGAGCATTTAAAATTCGTCCACAGAGACGTTGTCAGCGGACTTCCAGTGCTGGCCTCTGGGGACAAAGTGCTTGCTTACCCCTGGCAAAACAATAATATAGGTGTTACCCCCGCCGTCAGCGTGGAGGAAGTTCTGGTCAGGGGGGGCGTGATCAGCTTAATTTGTGGTCAGCTTTATCAGTAGAGGTCGCAGGTTATGAACTTTCGAAAGGTTGTCGAGGGGTTAATTGTGTGGTCAGCAGTGATCGCCCTTACAACCATTCTATATACTCAGTTCGGTGATAGGATCATCGGCAGCAAGGAACTCCGCATACCTTTCTCCGAATTTTTGGTGAGATTAGACGCAGGCGAGGTGGAGCGCGCTAATATAACTGAGCGTGAGATATCGGGAAAGTTACGCGACGGCACAAAGTTCAGAACCGGAGGGGTGATTTACGACAGCCTGATCAGAACCATGCATGAACATAAGGTGACGTTTGAGTTCTCGTCCGGCGAGACACTCCTGGGCATACTGGGAAGCCTGTTGATCTCCTGCCTGCCCATGCTTTCGTTGGTGGTGATATGGTGCATTTTTCTGAAGCAGATTCAGGTAGGCGGCAACCGCACTATGAGTTTCAGCAAGTCCCGGGCGAGGTTGATGACTGATAATCGGGGCAAAGTAACCTTCGAAGATGTGGCTGGGATTGATGAAGCGAAGGAAGAGCTAGTTGAGATAGTGGACTTCCTCAAACATCGGCATAAGTTCCAGAAATTGGGGGGAAAAATTCCTAAGGGCTGCTTGCTCATAGGACCGCCGGGAACCGGCAAGACTCTACTTGCACGTGCCATAGCGGGGGAAGCGAGCGTCCCATTCTTTAGTATCTCTGGGTCCGACTTTGTAGAGATGTTCGTCGGTGTAGGTGCGAGCAGAGTTCGCGACATGTTTGAACAAGGTAAAAAGCACGCACCCTGCATAATCTTCGTAGACGAAATAGACGCGGTAGGGCGTCACCGTGGAATAGGCCTAGGAGGCGGTAATGATGAGCGGGAACAAACTCTGAACCAGCTGCTGGTAGAGATGGACGGGTTTGAATCCAACGAGGGAGTTATTATAATTGCCGCAACCAACCGTCCAGATGTGCTGGATCCCGCGCTGCTGAGACCTGGAAGGTTCGACCGCCAAGTTACTATATCAATTCCGGATATAAATGGGCGAGAGAAGATAATTAATGTGCACTCAAAGAAAGTACCCATGGCACCAGATGTTGACATAAGGGTGGTCGCCAGGGGAACACCTGGTTTCTCCGGGGCTGATCTGGCAAATCTGGTGAACGAGGCAGCGCTGATCGCGGCGAGGCTTAACAAGAAGATCGTCACCATGAGTGACTTTGAGTACGCAAGGGACAAAGTCATGATGGGTGCGGAGCGCAGATCCCTGATGATGACCGACGAGGAGCGCCGCCTCACGGCCTACCATGAGGCGGGGCACGCGGTGGTTGCCTTTCACAACCAGGCTTCGGATCCCATACACAAAGCCACCATCATACCCCGGGGCAGGACTCTGGGTCTGGTCATGAGACTTCCGGAATCTGACAGGGTTTCCCATACCCGAGAGAAAATGCTGGCCGATCTTATGGTGGCTATGGGAGGTAGGGCCGCAGAGGAGCTGGTGTTTGGGTATAGCAAGGTAACTAGCGGGGCTTCTTCAGACATTAGGCAGGCTACGGAGTTGGCAAGATCCATGGTCATGAAATGGGGCATGAGTGACAGTGTCGGGCCGTTGTACCACAATGATGACAGAAATGAACAGATCTCCAACGACATGGCAAACCTCATAGATAGCGAAGTAAAGGTCATAGTCTCGAGGGCACTTGAGGAGGCTAAGTCCTTGTTGAATAAGCATACTGACTCCCTGCGTGTTATCGCAGAGAACCTACTAGAGTTTGAAACGCTCACCGGGGAGGAAATAGGAATTTTGATGTCCGGTAAGGAGCTCAGCAAAGAAGATGGGTGCAACATAAGGCCCACTAAGCGTTCTTTCGTTCCTGATTGAGACCCAGGGGGCAGTAGAGTTTTTCCTCATCTTCCAGCCCGGTTATGGCTCAGGTGTGCCACCGTCATTTGGTCGCTAGGGGCAGACCACTAAGCGTGGGCGGCGCTTGTGTCTGGTAGGCCAGCACCATCCCAACTTAAGCACGTGTGGCCGTGGGTTGTGGTGTATTTCCGAAGTGACTTCCTGCAGGATGCGAGAGCCAATTCTGTTGTGCTTTCTTCAACTTAGGCATATAATCCGCCCTCCGGTTACTCTGGATGTGATCCCTATGTTAAGCATAGCAAAGCGGATGTTATGGCCCTACAGCCGCAGGGCAGGCGGGGCCTCGTTCCGTAAAGTTGTCAAAAGCGTAAACTCGCTTGAAGAAGAGATGGCCGCGCTCCCAGACGGTGAACTTTTCTCCAAGACGAACCACTTCCGGGAAATGCTCACCGATGGGCACGCCCTGGATGATATATTGATCCCGGCGTTTGCTGTGGTCCGTGAGACTGCAAAACGGGTGCTGAACATGCGCCACTTTGACGTGCAGCTCATTGGAGGAGTAGCGTTACACCGGGGAATGATTGCGGAAATGAAAACCGGGGAAGGGAAAACTCTGGTTGCTACTCTCCCAGCGTACTTGAATGCACTCGAAGGACGAGGGGTACACGTTGTCACGGTAAATGATTACCTTGCCAATCGGGATTCTGAGTGGATGGGCAGCCTTTATAGGGCACTAGGGATCAGTGTAGGATGCATCACTGGCGCAACCCCCGACGAACACAGGAGGGATGCGTATGCCTGTGATGTGCTGTACTCTACAAACAACGAGCTTGGGTTCGACTACCTACGAGACAACATGAAGTTCAGTCGGGAATCCATGGTACAGCGTGGGTTCAACTACGCCATTATTGACGAAGTGGATTCTATTTTGATCGATGAGGCAAGAACCCCATTGATTATCTCTGGGCCTGTAGAGCGAGATAGTCGAATATACGGGAAGGTAGATGCGTTGGTAAGAGCCCTGGAGCCGGAAGATTACGAAATAGAGGAGAAGCATAAGTCTGCTTTCTTAACTGAGGAAGGTACAGTTAAGGTTGAGAAGATGTTGCGCTCCAATGGGCTAATTCCTGACGGGTCGTCGCTGTATGACACAGAAAACATAGTTATGATGCACTATATAAGCCAGGCTCTACGGGCCCATAAGCTGTTTGCCGTAGACAAGGACTATATAGTAAAGAACGGCAATGTCGTCATAATAGACGAGTTCACTGGTAGGATGATGGAGGGCCGTCGATATTCCGACGGGCTGCATCAAGCGCTAGAGGCGAAAGAAGGAGTCAGCATCAACAACGAGAACCAGACCCTAGCCTCCACCACATTTCAAAATTACTTCCGAATGTACAAGAGAATCTCCGGCATGACCGGTACCGCGGCGACAGAGGCAGAAGAGTTCCTGGGTACATACAATTTGCAGGTCACACAAATACCCACCAACGTCCCGGTACGAAGGGTGGATATGGATGACGACGTGTACTGCACGGAGGAAGAAAAATTTGAGGCCGTTATCGATTTTGTGGTTGAATGCAATAAGAGGTTGCAACCCTTGTTGGTAGGGACCATTAGCATAGAAAAGTCCGAACTGCTGTCGGAAATGCTCACCAAACGGGGCATCAAGCATTCTGTGTTGAATGCCAGGTACCATGAAAAGGAAGCACACATAATAGCGCAGGCTGGTAGGCCAGGAGCGGTGACCATAGCAACCAACATGGCAGGTAGGGGAACAGACATCCAGCTGGGGGGAAACCCAGAAATGTTGGCAAAGGTTGGGCTGCCAGAAATCGCGTCTGAAGAGGAACGCAGCGCTAAGTATGCACAGCTCGTAGAACAAACGAAGCATGATAAGGAGGTCGTTGTTGCAGCCGGAGGTTTGTGCATAATTGGGACGGAAAGGCATGAAAGCAGAAGAATTGATAATCAGCTGCGCGGACGGTCCGGAAGACAGGGCGACCCGGGCTTGTCAAAGTTTTTTCTGTCCCTAGAAGATGACTTGCTGAGGATTTTCGGCTCAGACAAAGTGAAGGGTATGCTGAAAAAACTGGGTATGAAAAGGGGTGAGGCCATCCAGCACCGGTGGATTAGCAAAGCAATAGAGCGCGCGCAAAAGAAGGTAGAGTCCCGAAACTACGACGCCAGGAAGTCGTTGCTCAGGTTTGACGATGTCATAAATGAGCAGAGGAGAGTCGTGTTCGAGCAGCGAAATCATGCTCTCGACGGCGACGATTATGACTTCACACTCATGTATTGCAACACAAACCGGGAGTTGGTGTCGTGCATCATAAAAGACAGGTACTGCGACTTTGACGGGGCCACCTGCGAGTTGTTGCTATCTGAGGTACAGAGAATATACGGGGTAGATTTGGACATGGCACAGCTTGAAAGCCTAGAAACTAGGGACGAGCTAGTCGAGTATCTGAACAAGCTGGCAGAAGAACTGCTTGAAAAAAAGTCAGCGGAATTTACACTCAACGGAGAAAATCTGTGGAACTTTGCGGCAAAACGGGTCCTGCTCACTTCTCTGGATCATGTGTGGATAGACCACTTGTCCGCACTTGACAGCCTGAAGTGCGGTATCAGCCTTCGTTCGATAGGGCAAAAGGATCCTCTGAATGAATTTAAGATAGAAGCCTTTTCTATGTTGAACCACATGCTCTCCAAATTTTACGAGATGGTTGTGCAAAAGCTGTGTCATCTAAGGTTGGAGCAGGGCCATGTGGAGATGCAGAGGTCAACTGCGTTGTCGAGCTCATCTTCTCTTTTTGGTCGTGTTTCTCGCAATGACAAATGTCCGTGCGGGTCCGGGAAGAAGTTCAAGCATTGCCACGGCGCTTTGCAGCTGTAGGTGCTGCTCACAAACTGCTGCTCTCGGGCGCACTCACGTTGCGCTGCCACATCGGCTCTTCCGAAGTTTTGCATAATTACAGACAGCAATTGCCTGGTGATTTATCTTCTACCTGCTGTCTAGGAAATGCCATACGCGGACAGCCCACCTATTGAATTCGTGGGAGCCTTGCTACTCTCGATCTCAAAATAAGAGATTGCACCCTCAACTCCGTGTTTTCTGATGATGTCATCAACGATGGACCTCTGGGTAACTGCTATGCTTATGAGGTTGTTGATTTTTATGTCACATATCCCCAACTTTCCGCTGTCCACCACATCAAACTCAACAACAATGAAATCGTCTCCCTGCTTCTTTTTGGCCAGTCTCACCTTGACGGCGTAAGTTTTGCTCTGCACCTGTTTCACCGACATGATTCTCATTATGTGGAATGCATGCATTTTCAGCTGCCGCGTGTATACGCCTTTCACATAACGGCCGTATGTACGAGTAAATCGCTCCCTTTGGGATGGATCCGCCGACTTCCAGTGGCTGCCCATAGCAAATTTAGCAATACCTTCTAGGTCAAGTACGTCGTCAACCACCTCCTCCAGTAGCTTTTCGACATCCACGCCACCCGAAACTATAGAAAACAACCGCGCTTTCACGGCCTCAATAAACCTGCACACTTCCTGATGGTGGCTGCATGTGTCAAAGCGCTGGGTAAACGCCCCTAAAAACACAAAGGCACCGCATAAAATCAGAACACGGCTTACCTTAGCAAACCTTCCGCACATCTCTGGTTCCTTCGGATAGAGCATGCAATGCTATATCATCAGCTGTTATATTAACATTAACCCAAATTACACCAAAAACCCTCATTAGCCAATGTCCGAGCATTCTCCACACTCGACCTCTATGGTCACATGCGAGATCCCGAATTTCTCGTGCAGAAGCCTCTTTATCGACACTAGGAGAGCAGAGTGTCCCGTCACATCGCCAACAACACTTTCCTCTACCTTCACATGCATCGTCATAATGGGGTAGTCCGTAGTCAAAGACCACAAGTGAACATGATGGATATCAATCACTGCTGGGATGCTGTCGAGGATCAAACCTTTGATTGCCTCAACATCTATATTCTCAGGTTTGCCCTCCAGCAAAATATTTCCAGAGCTCTTGACGATCTTCAGCGCACTTGTAAACATCAGGGCGCTAACGAACACAGACAGCAAGGGATCAACTACTTGCCATCTGCTGATCATAACAACCAAAGAAGAGAGGACCGCGGCCACAGAGCCAAGCAAGTCACCGATTACGTGCAGCACCGCACTCTTTATGTTTAGGTCGTCCTCACCCTTGCGATACAAGATTACAAACACAATTACGTTTGCGACCAGCCCAAAAAGTGCCACCGCCAGCATAACCTGCCAGTGCACCTCTACCGGATACACGAATCTCTTTGCCGATTCACAAACTATAAGCGCCGCCACAACAAACAACGAAAGGCCATTGATGAATGCGGCCATAACCTGAAATCTATGGTAGCCATATGACCTGTGGGCGTCGGACTTCTTAACTGCAAATCTGTACGCTAGACAACTAAGTACCAGGGCGACAAGATCAGTAAACATGTGCCCTGCATCCGACAGCAATGCCAGAGAGCGCGACACAAAACCGCCGATCACTTCCACGATCATGGTCACTGCAACCACAACTATGGCCAACACCATGCGCCTGTGCATGTGCGGAGAAAATTCACCATTGTGACTGGACATACGTGTTACCTCCGTCTAGTGGGTGATACTGGACTCGAACCAGTGACCTTTTGCACGTCAAGCAAACGCTCTACCACCTGAGCCAATCACCCGGTGCCTCTCATGATAGGCAATGCTAGCTAAAAGTCAATTTATCAAGCACTTCATGCAGGACTTCCTATTAGAGTATAGTCGTCAAAGTCAGTACAGGTTTCACTCCACAATCAGTCCTGCTCCACAGCTAGCCGTACAGCGCTCAGCACAAAAATCACGCTCACAGGGATCAAGCATAGCATTCCCATGCCGAGTAGGATAATTGTTTTGAAGGCAAAGCACATGTAGTCCCTCAGGAACAGATTAAGGCACACCACCACCGGAACCATCATGGGAAATATTAAAATTTGTGCAGTGATCAGGCCCCCTGTCCCACCTAACACCAGAGCGTGTCCAACAGCGGATATGAAATTGACAACCAAAAACCCGGCGCTCAGTGCCGCCCCCAGGACGACACTCCGGTAAACGCCCTCCCCCAACATTACGAAATCCATGAGCGCTGCAGCAAAACTGGTAGGTACTGAAACACATACCCAGTGCGCAAATATTTTGAGAAACATGACACCCTCCGGCAGCGAGCTTTGTATCAACAACTGCTCGAGAACCCCACTGTGATAATCGTCCTCAAACAGCGCACGCATAGAGACCTGCATTACAGTTACACCACAGACCCAAAAAAGGCATGGCATAACCCTACTTGCGCACTCGGGCGGTAGCACAAAAAGTGCGGTGCCAACTACAACAATAAACAACAGTACAACTTGCAAGGCACTGCTTCCATTGCAAGACATCTCCTTAAGTTCACGTACGAATATGCTTCCATAGAACACGCTAAGCACTCTATATGATTTACTAGCAACATAGTGATACACCAAACGTTAATCAAGCATTCTTAGGATCTGTGTCTAACTTGTGACAAGCCGGAGGGTGCCGTGTTGCCCCAGTATACCCCAAACGATGAAGAGGACGAAAATTACATGAATCCCAAGCAGCTGGATTACTTTCGCAGTAAGCTTGTTGCGTGGAAGCAGGCACTTCAGCAGGAGTCTGAAAAGAAAGCGGCAGAGGCCTTACAGTCGCACGCGGATGCGGATCTGACCGATATGGCTACTATAGAACATGAGACAGATTTGACTCTACAAACGTGCAATCGCAATGGTGCACTCGCTGTGGAAATCGATAAGGCATTACGTAGGATCGATTGCGGTCTGTACGGGTACTGCGAAGAAACCGGAGAAAAGATAGGAATAGCCAGATTAGAGGCAAATCCGGTTACGTTGTATTGCATAGAAGAACAGGAAAGACGGGAAAGACAACAACAGCTGTACGGCTGTGATGAAGACCTCTGATCGTTTGGAGTCGGCCCCCTGGCCTTTGGTTAGTGTATTTTTGCTGGCGCGACCACAGGTCCTGCCAGCAGTGCCTTCCACCGCGGAATATCTTCCAGGTCGTATGCCTATAGCGCGTAAGAATATTTGCCATGGTAGACATTTCACACACCAGGTCTGGACAATTTAGGCAAAATTGTCCAGACCTGTGAACTGGCGAGTGCTAATAGCTTGCACACTCTTACTGATTCTTCTAAAATGCAGCAGAAGGTCTGTGGTCTTTTGCCGGCACTCCGTGGAGCCGGCCGCGTACGCCCTCCGGTGGCAAACTGTCAGGTCTATACTTGTATGGAACATAGTAAGGGATTCTTTGGAAACCTCAGAGAGAGTTTGCGGAAAACCTCCTCTAAGCTGAACCTAGGTATCGGGAAGCTGTTCCAAGGTGGGAAAAAGGCAGATCAGGAAACCCTAAAAGAGCTGAAAAACCTGCTCATATCAACCGATATGGGGCATGAGAGCGCATCTTTCTTCACGAAAAAAGTATCTGAGATGCTGTTCAGCGAACCGGATAGTGTGCAGGTCAGGGAAAGGCTTGCAGAGGAGATAGAGGCTTTCCTGGAGGAGGTATCTGTCCCCATATCCGTCAAGCATAGTCCTCAGATCATAATGCTCTGTGGGGTGAACGGCAGCGGAAAAACGACCACGATAGCAAAGCTAGCGCATAAATTCCAAAGGGAAGGGAGGTCCGTCCTGATAGGTGCGTGCGATACTTTCCGTGCAGCAGCTGTAAGCCAGCTGAGTGTCTGGGCAGAAAGGATATCGTGTCCAGTGGTTGCGGGAGGTACTGGCGCTGATGCAGCGAGCGTGGCCTACAAGGCCGTGGACCGGGCCATACGTGAAGGTATAGATATAGTGCTGATCGACACTGCCGGAAGGCTGCAAAATCACAAAAATTTGATGGAGGAGCTTGCGAAAGTGCGCCGTGTTATCAGTAGGCACGATGGATTTGCACCACACAACACAATCGTGGTACTTGATGCTACCATAGGGCAGAACGCCTTCTCGCAGGTAGAGGCCTTTTTAAGTTTTGTGGACGTGAACGGGATCATAATGACTAAGCTGGACGGAACGGCGAAAGGCGGCATAATACTCAGAATAGCCCAGAAGCACAAAATACACCTGCACGCCGTGGGCATTGGGGAAGGTATAGACGACCTGCGGGATTTTTCCGCCCGGGAGTTTGCCAGGGGTCTTCTGGAGGTTTAACGACAAAAGCGTGTAGGTGGCACATCATTATAGCGTGTCCTCCATGCGCCGGGGGCTGTTTTGGCAATATAATTCGCACAGCTGGTTGGGGGGTCAATGTGCTGATCCTACCCTTATTATTGTACACACATGTATGTTGTGGAACGCATGATCTGGTTCTCCGCCAACTATCTTCCGGAACAGGGGCTCAGTGCAACACGATCTATCCTCGCCCTGTGTTGCCATGACAAATGGCCTGGTAAATTCTGACCCAGCCAGTCATGTGGAGACACAACCGAATTTGCCGCGTGATGTTATTTAGTATTTTCCATCCCCAGAATATTGGCTATACTGTGCCTCGTTATGCGTCTTGTCTTGGAGTCTTAATGTCAGTACCGGTGACTGTAGCCTACGGAGACGGGATAGGCCCGGAGGTCATGGAAGCGGTTCTGTTGATCCTCAAGGAGGCGCGCACCGATATTTCCGTAGAAACTGTGGAGATAGGTCATAGCCAATACAAGAAGGAGTGGCCTGCTGGCATTGCCCCCTCTGCGTGGGAGTCGATAAACAGAACCCGGTTGTTGTTGAAGTCGCCCACCATGACTCCGCCAGGCGGCGGTCATAAGAGCTTAAATGTCGCACTGAGACAGAGGCTCGGGCTGTATGTGAACGTGAGGCCTTGCGTTTCGTACTTTCCAGTTGTGGACACGCGTCACCCCAACTTGGACGTGGTCGTGGTGCGGGAGAATGGGGAGGATACCTATAGTGGAGTAGAGCATAAGCTGTCCCAAGATACTCACGAATGTGTGAAGATCTCCACTAGGTCCGCTTCGGAGAAGACCTGTTGGTACGCTTTTAACTACGCCAAGGTCCATGGGCGGAAGAAGGTAACGTGTTTTGTCAAAGACAACATCATGAAGATGACAGATGGCATACTGCGTGCTTCCTTCGAGAAGGTGGCCAAGAACTACCCGGACATCGAGGCGGATTGTTACATAGTTGACGTAGGCATGGCGAAGATCGCCAGTAGCCCTGAGGAGTTTGACGTCGTTGTCACGACTAATTTGTACGGCGATATCATGTCGGACATAGTGTCGTTGTCCTCCGGGTCCATAGGGCTTTCAGGGAGTGCAAATATTGGTGATTACTATGCCATGTTTGAGGCGGTCCACGGTTCCGCACCGGATATAGCAGGTCTGAATATCGCCAATCCTTCCGGGCTGCTCAACGCTGCAGTGCAGATGCTGATCCACGTTGAACAGGTGGACAAAGCACAGTTGATTAACGATGCGTTTCTGAGGACTCTGGAAGATGGTGTGCATACCCATGACATTTATAGTGAGAAAACTAGCAGTCGCAGGGTTTCCACAACCGAGTTTGCGCAGGCGATTGTGGACAATTTGGGCCAGAAGCCGAAACGGCTAAAGGGTCTTGCTTTGGGTATGGGGGCATCAGATACGGAAAGTAGCTATGTGCGCGGCGAACAGAAAAGGGTGTTGGTGGGCGTGGACGTAACCATACACTGGGAAAAAGGTGTGGATCTGAGGGAGCTGGTTCAGTCTCTGTCTGGGCTGAGTCCGGTAATGCAGTTGCAGCTGATATACGCGAAGGGTCTTGAGCTGTGGCCCAACGTGCCGTATTCTTACGCTTACTTGGATATCGTGTCGTGCAGGTTTTACGCCGAAGGCAAGGAGGAAGAAGGAATCGACGGCCAGGAGGTCGGCAACCTGCTGCTGAAAATGGAGGGTGCTGGCATAGACACCGTCAAGATGGTGAAGCTATACCTGTATGATGGTGGCCGCGGGTTCTTTATCCCCTAGACGCAGCGGTTTTTGCGAAGGCCTGGCGGGGTTGTTGAGCGCTTGCCATGGAGATGGGCTGCACGCAAGTTGGTAGAGTCTGGGTTGCCGCTCGTAAGTTCTTGAGGTTGTGGCTATGCACGGTCTGTTGGAAAAAGCCCAGGAGTATGCTGGCATTCAGGGGGGGGTGTGGAGAGTTCACGACGTACCCCACCGGGAGGTGGAGGCAATCAGGCAGAAGTTTGGCCTATGCGAGGTTGTGGCCAGAATCTTGGCCATGCGAAGCGTTCGTCTGGATGAGATAAACGATTTCTTGTTTCCTACCCTGAAGTTATTGCTGCCTGATCCGTTCCATTTGTTGGACATGGACAAGGCCATAGACAGGATAGTAGGTGCAGTTCGCAACAAAGAAAGCATAGCAATCTTCGGGGATTATGATGTAGACGGGGCTACATCCTCAGCGATGTTGTACCGATACTTCAGTGGTTTAGGGGTGCGGTCTAGGATTTACATACCAGACCG
>JBQEQW010000033.1:0-36539 GCA_052043535.1 Anaplasma sp. | reverse complement strand
GGAAATAACTCTCGCTCACCACGGAGTGTTATTTTTGGATGAACTTCCGGAATTTTCGAAGTCTGTTTTGGAATCCCTCAGGCAGCCCATGGAGGACAGACAGGTCGTAGTATCGAGGGCCAATGCTCATGTGACATATCCGGCGAACTTTCAGCTTGTGGCGGCCATGAATCCTTGTAGGTGCGGACATCTGAATGACGCGCATAAGAAATGTGCCAAGGCGCCTAGATGTGCAGTGGAATATTTGGGCAGGATCTCCGGGCCGATTATGAGTAGGATAGACATCAAGATTCAGGTGGAAAATGTGAGTGCGTTCTCCCAAAGGGTTGGAAGTGCCCCGGAAAGCTCTGCATCGATAAAGAAGCGGGTGACTGAGGCCAGGGTCCTTCAGGGTCGCAGGTACGGGAGCGTGCGGAAGAACAACGCGTTGCTAGCCGCAGATGAGGTTGAGAGGTTCATAGTGTGCAACATGCATGCCTCGGCCAGAAGGCTGTTAACACGGGTTCTTGATGTTGGTGGCCTATCAAACAGGGACGCGTCAAAGATTTTAAAAGTGGCCAGGACAATCGCTGATCTAGCCAACCAAGAGAGCATTGCAGAGGAGCACGTGGCCGAGGCTGTTGGCTTATTTAGCAGCGCTGTTCAGCACGGTGTTGGGCAAAGCACACCGGCCCCTACCTAACTGGACTCCTAGAGCCATATAACGCGGCCGGTCCAATCACTCAAGATACGGCCTCAGGCTGGTCGTTTTTTAGGTAAATGTTCCACAGAGGATCCTTCATTTTGCTGATGGATTCCATGTGCAGTAAGCGCTCCTGGTCATTTATTGTGAATACGCGGACCCCCCTATGTGCGCTACCATTGTGCCTCTTCACAACGGGGGCGGACTCTTCCTTTTCCGTAGCGAAGCCCAAGGACCTCTGTACACCACCACATAACTCCACGTAGACCCGTGCCAGCAGATTAGCGTCCTTCAGCGCACCATGGAACTTACGGTCACTGGTGGAAATATTAAACCTCTTGCATAGGGCATCCAAGCTCACAGATGTGCCTGGGAACTTCTTACGCGCCGCCTCGAGCGTATCTATGACGGGGTTATTCACCACGTTTGCCTTACCGACCTTTTCCATCTCCACTTCGATAAATCTCATGTCGAATCCGGCATTGTGTATTATGAGCGTGCTGTCATGGATGAAATCCAGAAACTCGTCAGCAACTTCAGCAAACTTCGGCTTATCCTTCACCATGTCAGCGGTAATGCCGTGGATCCTCGTTGCTGCTACGGGAATGTTGCGCTCCGGATTGACATACTTGTGGAAGACCCGTCCCGTCACCACAAAATCCACCAGCTCCACGCACCCAATTTCCAGTATCCTATCGCCGCTAGAAGCATCGAGGCCTGTGGTCTCAGTGTCCAGAACTATCGCTCTAGCCTTCATTTTTCTCTAGTTTTTGTAGGACCTCCACGATCTTTTCAGAGTTTAGGTCTTCAAAGTAATCGTTGTTGATCTGTACCACCGGGGCGTGCGTGCAGGCGCCCAAGCATTCAACCTCCCTAAGAGTAAAGAGAGAATCCTTAGTGCTCTCTCCCACGTCAATCTTGAGGGCCTTCTTGCACGCATTGAGCACATCGCCCCCCCCGCGCAGCCAGCATGGGGTGGTCCTACAGACTTGCACTAAGTATTTTCCCACTGGAGAGGTGTTGTACATCGAATAAAACTCCACAACCTCACGCACGTGCACCCGACGCATGCCCAGAAGGGCAGCAACATAGCCTATAGCAGAGCTCGGTATGAATCCCCCGGCTTGCTCCTGCACTATGTGTAGGAGAGGCATGACCGCGCTGGACCTCCTATCATCCGGGTAGCAGGCGATGCACCTATGTGCCTCCTTCAAGTTACTATCTGTGAATTTGAATTCCTCTGTCCTCTGGCTCATACACCTACCTATCTATTTCTCCGAACACAATGTCTAAGGATCCTATAATCGTAGTCAGATCGGCCAACATGTGCCCCCTAGCCATCGCGTCTATAGCCTGCAAGTGAGCAAAACCAGGTGCCCTTATCCTACACCGATACGGCCTGTTTGTCCCGTCGGACACTATGTAAACCCCGAACTCCCCCTTAGGTGCCTCTACCGCAGCGTACGCCTCACCTTCCGGAACTTTATATCCCTCAGAGAACAGCTTAAAGTGGTGAATCAGCGCCTCCATGGAGTATTTTAGCTCCTCCCGCCCTGGTGGCGAGATTTTTCTATCGTCCGTCCTTACCGGTCCATCTGGGATACCATCCAGGCACTGCCCGATTATCGAGAGAGACTCCCTCATCTCCGCCATGCGCACCAAATAACGATCGTAGCAGTCGCCATTGCTGCCCACTGGTATGTCAAAATCCAAAGTCCCGTATATCTCATAGGGCTGGCTCTTCCTCAGGTCCCAGGGTATGCCACAGGCCCTCAACATTGGCCCAGAAAAGCCCCAATCAAGCGCCTGAGCCTTTGACACCACACCTATTCCTATATTGCGCTGCTTCCATATGCTATTTTCGGTGAGCAGATCGTCAACGTCATTCAAAAGCCTAGGAAAAGTCTCGGTGAATCCGCGTATGTCCTCTAGGAGACCATCTGGCACATCGGCCACAACGCCACCAGGCCTAATATACGCAGCGTGAAATCGCGCCCCTGAGGCCCGCTCATAAAAGGATAGCAGCTTCTCTCGCTCTTCGAACATCCACAATAACGGAGTCATGGCCCCGGTATCCAGCGCCTGACCTGCAACATTCAGCAGGTGATTTAGCACCCTAGTGAGCTCACAGAAGATCGCCCGTATATACTGCGCCCTAGGCGGAACTTTGCACTTCAGAAGGCTCTCTACGCATAGGGAGTAGGCATGCTCCTGAGACATCGGGGAAACGTAGTCCAAACGATCGAAATACGGCAGCGCCTGCAGGTAAGTCTTGTACTCTATCAGCTTCTCAGTACCCCTGTGCAAGAGGCCTATGTGCGGGTCTATCCTCTCAATGACTTCACCGCTCATCTCTAAGACAAGACGCATAACACCATGGGCAGCAGGGTGCTGGGGACCAAAATTTATGGTCATCGGCTTAATGTGGCTACCAACGGTGTCGGACATCAGGAGCAAACAAAGAACACGGCCCATTATTCCCGAACTGACGCGGATGTCAAGCCCAAACTTCTCTCTAGGGATGTACTGAGTGTCGTCGAGTAGTTAGACATGCAGTTTGGCCACGTAGAATTTCAGTGTGCCTGCACACCATAGCCAAGTTTGTGTACTTGCGCTTTCGTAATTGCTTTTAGAGCTTGTATAAACACCAAAAGGCAATATACTCTCGGTGTGATGGTCAGAGTGTACTTATGGTCAGCCTAAAGGCTCTTTCTCTGAGAATAAGAAGTGTCAGGTCCATACAGAAGACCACCAGGGTGATGCAGATGATCTCGGCTTCCAAGTTCCGTGTGGCTAGGGAGGGTTTGCTTTGCGCCAGGGAATATCGTGACCTGGTGACGAGAGAGGCGGGGGCGCATAGGTACCTTGTGAGTCCTGGGAAGGGCCCCAAGGGGACGCTTGTGCTCGTGTTCTCGTCCGACAGAGGGCTTTGCGGGAGCTTCAATTACTCGATTGCTAAGTTCTTGCGCGTGTATGCCGCTTCCGAGGAGGTACGTGAGTCAGGGGGGAAGCTGCACTTCCTATTCATAGGGAAAAAAGCCTATGAGATAGTCGGTGACGAGGACGTTCGGGCTCTAGGCGAGGTTTTTGGCGTCTTTCCTCAGCCTAAAGGACGTGACCTTTTTGATTTCAAGTGCTTTTTATATGGTTTTGGCACGGATTTCGCCCGCTTCAGCAAGGTTGTTGCCCTCTATACCAAATTCCATAGTTTGTCTAGGCAGGAGCCTGTAGCGGAGGACCTGTTGGTGGTGAAAGATCCAGAGGCTCTCGGCATTTGTAGCGCCGTACTTGGTGCCAGTGATGACGGGGTTGTGTGTGGCTATGAGCCAGAGTTTTCGTCCATAAGCACCAAGTTGTGTGTGAATCGCTTCCTTGGGGGGCTATACTTGTCCCTGCGCGAGAGTCTGACATGTGAGCATTGCTGCCGTATGATTGCTATGGAGTCTGCCAATTCGAATACGAAGAGCATGCTGAACAGACTATTACTGGAGTACAATCGTTCGAGACAGGCCGCAATCACTACCGACCTGATTGAAGTTGTTAGTGGGTGTGAGGCTTTAGGCTAGCTTGTTATGAGTGAAGACGGAGTGGATAAGCCCTCGGATGAAGATGCTGAGGAGGCTGTTAGGGTTTTGGTGCGTTGGATCGGAGATTCCCCAGAGCGAGAGGAGCTTTTGTGCACCCCGCGGCGGGTTCTGGACTCGTATAGAAAAATTTTTCGGGGCTATGGGTCAGGGTCCGAAGATTTTCGCAGTGCCGTCTTTCCCAACGACGGATATTCTGACATGATAGTTCTGAAGGGGGCTAGGGTTTCCTCCAGCTGCGAGCATCACATGGTTCCGATCCTCGGTACGATTAATGTGGCGTACATACCCGGGGCCGCGATGCTTGGTATTGGCGCGATCGTCAAGGTGGTTGGTGTCTTTGCTGGTCGGTTGCAACTTCAGGAGCGCCTGACTGTTCAAGTGGCACATTTCCTGCAGGATTTGTTGAATCCGGTTGGGGTGGCGGTTTTGATGGAGGCCAAGCACTGGTGTGTTATGTGCCAAGACGGTGCCGCTGTCAACGATTTGAAGTTGCAAACTAGCTGTATGTTGGGCGCATTTCGGGACGATCATAACATGCGCAGCGAGTTTTTATACAGGGTACGAATGTGATTATAAGGAGTTGTTTTGTGAATACCTATGATGTAGCTGACGAGGCGCTTGGGGCCATGAAGGCGAAAGGCGTGGAAGGAGAAATCATCCTGTGCCTTAGCGAGTCTACGAGTGTTTCCCAACGTTTATTGAAGCATGAGGAGACTGCGCACTCCAAAAATTGCCAGATTGGCATAAGAGTTGTGGTTGACGGTAAACGATGCTCGTGCGTTTCCTTCAACGATTTTGAGCAGGTGTCGGACTCTGTGAGTGCCGCAGTGGCGATAGCGTCGTCGATGCCCGAGGATCCATACCTTTCTGTCAGCGAAACTAGTGGTGAGCGAAACTCAGATTGGGACGAGATGCAGCTGCGCGATGACTCAGTGGTTGAGACCTCGCGGATTTCTGAGATGCTTAAGGAAATGGAGGAGGTGGCGCTATCGTCTGATAGTCGGATAGTCAATTCTGAGGGGGCATCCTTTTACAGGCTGGACAGCCAGGTGATGCTCGCCACCTCTAGCGGGTTCATTGGTACGTACAAACGTTCCAGGTTTTCTACCTCAGTCTCCGTTGTAGCAGCAAGCAACGGCAAGATGGAGGTGGACTACAGCTTTTCCGTTAAAAATCGCTTTTGTGATCTGAAGAAGCCTGAAGCTCTGGGGAAGGAGTCTGCATCCAGGGTCCTGAGACGGCTTGACGCCCGTGAGATCAAAACCTGCAAAGCTCCTGTCCTGTTTGAGAATAGGGTGGCATCTTCCTTTTTGAGGAATTTTGCGGCTGCTGTGTGCGGTAGCGCGGTGGTGGATAAGACATCCTTTCTTGTTGGAAAGATTTACACCAAGGTGTTCAACGATGGCGTGTTCATAGTTGATGACCCGCTAATGACAGGTGGGCTCTCCTCTAGGCCGTTTGACGGGGAGGGGGTCAATAGTAGGAAGAACAACGTGGTTGAGGATGGCGTCTTGCAAAGCTGGCTGTTGGACATGCGCACCGCGAAGCAATTGGGCCTACAGACCACTGGCAGCGCAGTGCGTCGTAGCAACGCTTCGGTCTCTCCCGCCGTCAGTAACTTTTACATGCAAAGTACGGATGTTTCTGTAGAGGAGCTGATGTCCGATATCAAGGAGGGCATATACATAACCGATATTTTCGGCTCGGGGATCAACCTAACTACGGGGGACTACAGCCAGGGCGCGTTTGGGTTTATGATCGAGGATGGAAAAATTGCGTACCCAGTGCGAGGCATAACGGTGGCAGGCAATATGCTGGATATGTTTGCCAGTGTGCGCGCGGCAAATGATTTGCTGTTCCTGGGGTCTGTAAGCTGCCCCACTTTGAGATTTGGTGACATGGTGGTTTCTGGAACTTAGCTGTTGTACTGGCTCCGTCAGTGAGAGTCTCCGGCCCTTTTTTGCTGTAAATGTGGGATATGATGTGGAAATATGCGCTACTAGCGACGTTGTGATTATCGGTGCAGGTCCTGTAGGGCTTTTCACCGTGTTTCAGGCAGGAATGTTGGGGATGAGTTCCTGCGTAATCGACGTTCTGGATGAAGCTGGTGGCCAGTGCTCCATGCTATACCCTGAAAAGCCCATATACGATATTCCAGCATACCCTATGATCCTGGCTAAGGACCTGATAGATAATCTAAAGTCGCAGGCTGCTCCGTTTAATCCCACCTATCTCATGGGCTGCGTCGCGGAGCAGGTACTAGAAGAAGGAGACCACCTGATCGTTATGACAAGCAAGAAGGTGGGAGTGAAGTGTAGGGCGGTAGTCGTAGCGGCGGGCTCCGGTGGCTTTGGTCCCAATCGCCCACCTTTGAGTGGAATTGAGGAGTACGAGGGCAGGTCTGTTTTCTATCACATAAAAGAGGTATCCCGTTTCCGCGGCAAGAGAGTGGTAATTGCCGGAGGAGGTGACTCTGCTGCAGATTGGGCGGTGAACCTGGCGCAGATTGCTAAGTCTGTACATGTCATCCACAGGCGTCACGCCTTTCGATGCTCTCCCAATACCCTGCGCAGCATGGAGAAACTGGACGAAGATGGGATCATCAAGGTACTGGTTCCATACCAACTTGCCGGGCTTTCCGGTAGCGATGGCGCGCTTACCAGCATCACGGTTCGGAATATGTCTTCTAAAGAGGAGGTTGTCATAGATGCGGATTGCCTCTTACCGTTTTTCGGCATATCGACGAGTCTAGGTCCGATAGCAGATTGGTCGCTGGGCGTCCAGGGCTTTTCGATACCTGTTGATCAAGCCACGTGCAGGACTGCCCGCGGCAGGATATACGCCGTGGGAGACGTTGCGCACTATCCTGGCAAGCTAAAGCTGATTTTGGTAGGGTTTTCCGAGTCCGCGCTCGCGTGCCACGAAATATACAGGGTCCTGTTTCCCCACACTCCACTGAACTTCCAGTACTCAACTTCGAAAAAGATGCCTTTTTCGGTATAAAAATCTGGCCACATAGGAGTCCTATAGCGCTTTTGGCATATGTATGCGCGTGAAATTTCTACATCCGGCACGACCGCCGCAATGGATTGATCTTGCCGCACGGATAACTCCCTATTACTGTAGTTGGGGCCCGATAACTTTCCCGGCAGTAATCCGGTAAAGACCCTCTTTTGTAAAATTATAGGGACTTTTTAAGTCGGAGCTGGGGGAAATAAAGGCGATTAAGAGTTTGTGTTCAAAGGATTAGTGTCTTTTGGACGCGACCGCCTGAAGCCTTTCATAGGGCATTTGCTGCTAAACTATTCGAGAAAATATTAATTTTTTATTGAATAGGTTTGAAATCTTGTAGAATGCCTGCTCTCCAAATCAGGCCATCCAGCATTCATCGGTTAAAAAATTAATATGTGTTATGTTGGGGATGATTTGGCCGTAAAAACAGAAAACAAGAGAGGCTGAGAGGTGGCTATGACCGAGTTCATTTTTGGAGACAGCTATGAATTGCTGGAAATTCCTAGAAGGAAAAAGCTCCGCACTGCGCTCATGATTACAATAACATTCACGCTGTTATATGCGGCTGTTGTGGCGGCGTACTTCAGCGCTCACTACTTCGGTGTTGCGTATTTCAGTGCTTCGACCGAGATGGGAATTACTCTCGGTGTAGTGTCCTCCTTGGTGCTAGGGGCACTTGGGGTATTTTACACCATCTACTCTGTGATGGATCATCGATCATCCGAGGTATCGCTGCTTGTAGAGCCCGTACGTAGCGGGCTTGAGCTCCAGACAAATGGATATGAGGCTGATGTGTCAGAGGAGAATACGAAGCTGATTTTTCAATCTGGCGGCCATTTTTGGCGCGTTGCGCAGAGTAGTGAATTGCCGGACAATGGTGCGTTATCCGGCAGTCATGATGCGATCGTGCGTTTTTCTATGCAAAGTGTGGTGGACCAATTCGGTGATTACTCCCAGTTTGTAAAAACCGTGAGCAGGGCCGATAGCGTGGAAATTACTCTTCCCAATGATGGGGCCTCGATGCCAAGTTTGCGGTTGGGCTTGCGCATCACTGAGCGCGCGGACGTTCTGCGCTTTATGGCGAGTCCAACTTCCCTGAAAAGTGGCTTCGGTAACGCATTTTTCACATATTACACACATGTATGTCGGAACTTGTTATCCATTTCCGGTAGACCGCTTGGCCTGAAGCCTGGGGTGTTGTCAGTTGACGTAACAGTTTTTTCTTTGTTGAGTTCTGACGCGAGATTAATGCTTGAAGATATCGTTAGGCACAGAGCACAGTTTGGTGAGGTGTTAGAGTTCTGGAGCGAACACTGCAGCCAGGATCGTGGCGCGGAGATCAGGATCCTTCAGGCGCTTTTTGATTTGATTGGGAATGGAAAGCTATTGAGCAGGTTTACCCGTTACACGCACTCCAAGAGTAGCGCCAACCTAGGACATTTTGCCGTTATTTATGCGCTGTTATTATCGCCAGACGTGGAAAAATCTTTTCTGGAAACCGCAGATAGAGGTGAGGTGCTACATAGGCAATTTTTGAGCTTTCTTAGTCATGGAGCAGAGAAAAAATATGTAGCGGCATGCATGGATTACGGCCTAGGTGGGATTCTGCATGAAAAATTTCAAGACGCTGGATACGCCCACAGCAGGTGTTTCAGGTTGCTGGGGTTGCTGACTAGCCCTTTTACAACACAGGAGCAGCTTCGGGAATTATACGGCACTGACCTGCGTACGTGCATGTCTTTGTTTTATGATATTCCAGCGCTCAGGGGCTGTTTTGCGTATTCGTATATGGCGCAGATATTTACGGAGAGCACGGGGTCGGACCTGCTAGATGCTGTGCGCGCGAATAACACACTGCGATATGACCCGATATGCAATGATGGGGGGATCACAAAAGAAGCCTCCACCATGCTTTTTAATATGTGTAGAAGGTTAGGGTTTGCGTCTGTAACGCCGGAGGCACTTACTGTAATTACTTCAAGGGCTGTTTCCAACCTATGTAACGATGTTGCAAGGCATGTATGCGAAGGTGTGGTGCTACATGACTACAAATGTTATGCGGAAATGCCGGCAGTTTGCGGTAGAGTGGCCGTTACCAACCAGCAGTGTCAGTCCATATTCGGTACGGAGCTTGTACTCGGTAAAGATGAGTGCATGCTGCAGAGTGCGGAAGTTGGAATTGCCCGCATGTGAAACAATGCATCCGACGTTGTATACAATGTCGGATGCATTTGGCAGTAAGCACTTACAATTTACGGTCCGATAGGTAGGTAGTGCGGTGCTATGAAGATACATGCATGCTTTAATGTATGGCCTATATACATGCTTGGGTTTTTGATCTAACATAGTTACATGGCAATTAGGCACATCACGATGGGGTCCGTAGGAAGTTGTTTGTAGGGGAACGAACATAAGTGTGATAATAAATGGAGCATCCACTTGGTTTTTGGGAGCCAAGGGTTCGCCCAAGTGGAGTAGTAAGCGTAGGTCAATAGGGTCAATTCAGAATACGATGTATGCTTCTTTGGCCGGGGCCTTTATGGGTGCTATGGTCACCAGCGTGCTCTTTGTTGCCCGCATTTATGGGGGCTCTAACTCTCTCTACGTAATGGCTTTTTCCATTGTCATGTTGCTATGTACATTGGCTGCTTTTGTCGTGACTTATTCGAAAAATTTTTATAGGCCGAAGCTCTCTCATACGTCTGGCTACGATAAAAAGGTGATTGGTTTCTTGCGGCAGGATCTTGTTCAGCAGGAAGATGTACCATATATAACTGCGCACGGGGTGTTAATAGGTGCGACGGTCACCGGTTTAGTGCTCACTTTCCTGATGCATGGGAATCCCCGCGCGCCCCATGCCTTATTAGCTTGTGTCGGACTGACGTTTCTGTGTACAATAGTCGCCTTTGGCATAAAGCGCTGTAGTGATGCGTGTAGGTCTGCATCCTCTGGGGATCACAGCAGCATTGGTACTAACCCAAAAAGCGCTGCTGTTGTCTTGCCGCCTAAGATGGACGATTGCGGTTTGATCTCTCAATATGATGGTGTGATTTCCTCTTCCGAACGCTCTATACTTGAAAAAAATGTCGGACAAGACACGCTTGTTAAATCCCCGTCAGACGGCACATCAGGGGGGCTTCACGTGCAAGCGCATAGGAAAAGAAAAGTGCTCGTCGTTTCCGCTCCAACCACGGCTTTGGATGAGATGAGTAGAAAATACATGCCTGGCGGAGAGCTACACGCGCACATATCCCAAATGCTTGAGGAGGGTGGGGCCATACGTCCAGGTAATATTTTGCTAGCAATCCAGCCCAAATAATAGGGTTAAAGTGGGCTACCGTAGCGGGCACAACGCTACCAATATGGCTGTGAGGAAAATCCACTGAAACTACATGCGGCGCGTCCGTCGTTTCCCCAATTCGCTACGGTGCTGTTGCCATTGGTGCCCAATCATCGGTAGCGCACATAATTTCGGTGTTTTGCGATTGTGTGAGCCACAGCATTTTTAAGCTCTATTACGTGTTATATTGTAAAGGCTATGTGCAATGTATGGCGAAATCGAAACGTGCTGCATCGGTGTCATCACAGGTTCCAAGGTAAGGGGCACCACATGCGCTGCACTCAATTTCACAGAGTTGGTTATTCAAGATAACTTTAACAATTGTCTATAAATGGCTGTAATTATGCGATAATGTTCCGGTAAGCTGAGAGTTAGGCGGACACTACTGATGGAAGACCGCCGCTCTTGTACTTATACAAACTGTATCGTGTTCAGGGTGCTGTTATGGATGTGTTACACCATGAGTCGAAGCTCTCGTCCTCTTCCAACTTAAATCTTTCGACCTTGATATTAAGCTTGTGAATGGTGGCAGAGATCTTTTCTGTTATGCCAGCTATGTCATTTAAGAACAATCCCTTGTATTTACGCACTACTTTTTGTCTTGCGTAGGCTATCACGGCGCTCCATTCGTTGGTTGGGAGGTTCTCCTGTTCCATAAAATTGCACAGGACCTTGTGTGCATACCCGTATGTAGCCTGGCTTTTTGGGATGCTGTGGTCCGTAGTGTATGACAACTGTCCATTATGATGTTTCCTGCAGCTTTCTATGTATCCATGGATTGCCTTCATCTTAAGTAGCAAAGCTTTGTTCAGCGATATACTTTTGCGCAAGGAAGCGTTGGTTAACTTATTAGTTTTATCTGGATAGCACGCTATGACATCTTCCATGCCGGGGCAGATGGAATCTTTGTATGCTTTGTGACTTAAGGGCTCATGTAGATTTTCATATTCGCATGCTCTTGCCCGCAGAAGCTCGAGCATGTCCGCTTTCAAGGACTCAAAATGATCGTCTGCAAGTCCATGGAGGGTGACTAGGTCACTCGCCACCGCGCTGTCGCCAAGTGCAATCCGAAATGATGTGTTGCACTGCAGGGATTCGGTTTCGACGCTGCTGTGGGACAATTTTTTGTATTTTTTATCGAAGCTGGCTAAGACGCTTTTTTGTAATAAGTTGCTGAAATTGTCCACCAGATAGAAGGCCTTTGCCGCATCAGCCTGGAAGTTTTCTTCGGAGAAGTATTTTTCTAGGAGGATTTGCAGGAAAGACAGTTTGCCAATGCGCATGCCCAGAGCTTTTTTGATGTAGTTGTAAGAGCTGTTGACCGCTGGAATAGGTACATATTCTTCGTACTTCCTGGATTTTACGTCAAGGGACAAGCTGTTTTTCGCTTTGGAATGCACAAAATTAGCTTCCAAGCTGCTTTGCCTATTGGTGCCAGTTAAAGATATTATGATTTGCGGCGCGCAATCAGTCGCACTTGGCTCATGTTCCCAACTGTGGCTATATCCCTGCAGGTTTATGCGTCTCTCCGCATAGTTTGTTTCTCCTTGAATGCGGATTGTCGGTTTGTTCAGCGTGGCGGTCATGGTGTAAGGAGCGTTGCGTGCTGGGGAATTGCCAATGGCGATGCACACCTTTTCAATGGATGCTCCGTCGAATGTGATGATGCCTTTTTTATCTTCTTCGGAGAAGAAGATCTTTATGTTATCGCGGAAAAACTTTCTTTTATTTTGTACTAAGCATGTAATGATCCCAAGGGAAGCGCAAATCTTCTCTCTGTGTTTTTGATCCATGGATGTGTTGTACAAGAGTTGCACGGTAGTTGCTGCGGATGTTGCGGTGGTAAATAATCCGCAAACGGAAGTGATGTAGCCGGAAGAGCCTCTCTTTATCGTATTCATGTTTACTTCCTACAGGCATTGGAAGAGAGTACACTAACGGTCAATCGTGAATTATGTATTAAATAATATATTAGATAATATCCAAAAATTTTTACCTAAAAACCATAGATTGCATATGATTTATCATAATAGATATCTTCTCAGCAACCAGGGGCACCTGCAACAGTTGGTAGGTCCTATGTGTACTTGATGAAAGTGGCCTCTATAGGGATTGCCATGGGCCATGTACTCATGAAATACCTTCCCAGTTAGGAGACGGTATTGTGGTATAGTAAAATTACCACAGAGAGTACCCAACTGCAGCGGTGTCAGCGTTTATCCCCTGAAGTGGGCGCGCTACACGAGAACGTTCAAGTAGGTACTTGTGCAATCGTCACTAAACAGCACCGATGGTTTTTGTACAGGGGATATACTAATGGCGGTTAAGAAACTGGTGAGAGCGGTATCTCCCACTTGTGCCAACACCTCATCTGTAAACGGGTATTCATCACTGTATGATACGCATGGTTCTCTAGGATTGCGCTCTGACAACACTTCATCTTCATGTGCGGTTTTTTCCAGCAAACTTACTAAATCGTCTACTTCTGGTAAGCATGGCTCATTTTGGGGTGCTTTTTGTAAGCTACGCCAGCTATTCAGCAGCGTCTGCGTTACACGTCCGCAATCCCTCACCAGACAGTAGACTGCAGCAAGGTCCGAAACCAATATTGCATACGGACTGACTCTCCCTTTTTGTATTTCTGAGCCGAGCGTGTCCATATGCCTCAGGCTGGGATCTACACTTCCCACTATCTTGTATGTTGTTGTTTGTGAAAAATTTTGCAAAGTGGTTGCGCATATATTACACGGTTTTTTTTCGCCGCTGACGTCGCTTAGCGCACCTATATCGTGGTACTCGACGTCCTTTTTCAATATTTGTACAGTGTGTCCAATAGTTTTCACTAACTTATGCCACGAAGCGTGTTCTATGCGCATTGCCCCCAGACCTAGAGCAAGCCTTGGGCTCATGACCGCTGCGTATGCTAGATAATGCATAACATGCGTATACGGGATCTCCTCCCTTTCGTCATAAGGGTGCATTAACGTGCAGATAAAGCTAGCCAACTCCTCCCTGTTTGTAATGTTCCGCTTTTTACACACAAGTGCGCAAATAAGATGCAAGTTTACAACTAATGCATTACGGCTTGTGATGGAGGAGAAATGTTTGGGTAACGCATCGGTTTTGCAATTTTCCTGTCCCCACACTTCTCTCAGCACGAGCTCCCAGAAACGGGCGTGTTGCGAAGGATAGCTACCACTGGCTATTCCGTATCTGACAAGTGCGTCTATGGAATCAAAATTGTGTGATACATCGAAATATAGTTCACGTCCTAACGGATGTACTGTAAAGAATTCTAGAATGGCGTTTGCCATGTCATCTGGGGAATCCTCGGTGTATTGGTTGAAAATCGTACGCATTGAAACAGCTCCACCATCGACCTGTGGGCACTTGCTATACACTATTTTCCTGACGTGCTGTAGCATGGCCCGCAGCATGGTGTCCGTGTATGCATAAAAGAAGGACATTTTGCAGTCTTGAAAGGCTACACTTGTGGCTGCTAGTCGTAGTATGTCCACTCTGTGATTCCTGCTAATTCCGAACTCAAGCAGCATTTCCGCGCTCATGCCGCTGTGACATATTGAGACCGGTTTCTCACGCCTCGTCACGGCGATTTCGGCTCTAGAAAGGAAATTAAGCTCTATTGCAATTTGGTAATGCGACACATGATGCGGCGCACTGCCGTCCTTAAATTGATTTGCGTACAGTATCTCAAATTGCAGGCTTGCAACGGGGATACTTCCGCATTCGGTGTGGAGCGAGTGCTCGCGGATCCATACTTGCTGCCGCTTCACGTTTTTGATGATATTTTGTAACTTAGCTTTCTCGCGCCGATCTTTGGCTGTAATTAGCAAGTAGGCGGGGCGGGGTTGACGAATGTCAAGGTCGGATACACACGCAAATTTGTATTTTCTTGAAGATATTGGAATGTCCGTACCAAGGGCTTTGTCTATCGCCTTAAAAGCTGATTGCGCACCCTTCGTCAGTTTTTCCTTACAGTGCTTTGCCTTAGATTTGACTGTCCGCATCAAAAAATCTGGCCTTATAGCAGACATTTTTCCACTCACTTTTTTTGTAAATGTAGAACTATTAGCAAGCTCTTGTTCTGGAGAGGCTATTTTTGTGGCCCCAAAGCGACTGCCTACAGTGGAAGATGGTCTCGCTGCCGGTTTGTTGTTATTGCTAGGACGAGCTTCACTTCTCAGGATACCAACCTCAGAGGCTGCCAGTTTAGGTCTTATGGGATCATTTTTGACAATATTGCCAAGGGGTCCATTGCTCTTGGGGTGACTACTTGTGGTAGCAGAGGTTACTGCGGCTGTTTTTACCCGGGACACATTGCTTTTGAGGTGGTCCACTACAACGGCAGATGATCTCGAAGTGGCTTTTGTCGAGGGTTGTGTAAGATCATTTTTGACAATGTTGCCAAGGGGTCCATTTCTTCTCTCTAAATGGCTGCAGACGGCGACTTGGGGTCTTTCAACCACCTTGTTATTGAGGCGCGTACTGTCTTTGGAAGCGGGCAGCCTTGGGGGTACTCTTCCTGCCCTGGATCTTAGAGTCAGCTCGTTGCTTGCACCGTTGTTGGCCGGTCTATTGCTTTTGAAGCTGATAACTGCAGCGGTGGATGATTTTGTTTGAGATTTTGCAGTTAGCATGTTACTTGCACCATTGGCTAGTACCTCATCCTGCCGATGGTCGCCTTTTTCTTGTGGTATCACAACGTTCTCTTTGTGCGTGACGTAGTAGGGGTGTTCGCTAGCGTCGGGGTGATTACCTGTAACCGCCCGTACAGCTTTGCAGACCACAACTTCCGTATCGCCGGTGTTATCGCTAACACGCGCCTCAACCACGTTTGCTCTTGCATGCATTTTTAATTTCAGATTAATGCTGCCCTTTTTCTTATCTGCACGCGTTGCAACCTCATCCTGCCGCATGTGCCTATGGGAAGGAGTACTGCCCTTGGTCGGAAACGATTCTACCCGCGAGGTGCTGTTGACAGATGTGGTGGTATCTGAAGTTTGTAGTTGCGCCTTTGGCTGCGGTGTTGGTCCTGCCATGCACGGCAAGGAGCTGCTCGTCATCACTGCCGTGACCGGTAGTTGCACATGCGTGTTATTGTGGGTTGTAGCTATTATCGGAGCAGGCAATGGTTGCATTGTCGAAAGAATAGGAACTTGCCTAGTAGAACCGTCCAAATGACTTTCAGTTGATGCTTTATCAGATGTTGGCGAAGAGTGTGCGATTGGCCGTCCAGTTTGAGGTAGCTCGGGCAATGGTGGAGTGAAAGGTGTTGGCGTGGGAGCTACCTTGATATCTGAACTCTGTACCTCACTATACTCTTGCGGGTGCGGCTCGGAGGGCATATTGTCCATAGCAAGAGGTGCAACTTGCGCTGTTCTTTCCGATACTTCTTCTTGAGTATTCTGCTGTGCTTCTTCTGCCTCCTGTAATGGTGTTTGTACCGTATCTTTTTGTAGTGACTGCGGATTTATCTGCATTTTGTGGGCAGAAAGTGTGCTCAGCCATGCACATTGGTAAAGAGCAAAAAGAAACGCAGATGCAATTACAGTATTGAGAACTATAGCAGCTGCAATCGCCTCAGGTCCCACTAAAGCGACTACCACCCAATAGCAAGCAGCTGTATGACAGGCCAACGTTACCAAAGTCACCAGAACGTATACCGTAAGCGCCACTGGCCGCCAGCGCCTATAAGATAACTGCGCGTCGGTAGGAGAGTTGGATTGTGGTAGCACGTCGATCCCCGGTGCCACCGTGGCTTTTCCGTTATTTTGCGGGTCATCCTCAGTGTTGACTGACACCGAACCTTGCAACGTTATTTGATCTTTGGGCTTTGACCTTATTCCATCCACGAGATTACCTTTTTAGTATATAGAGAAAACGCGCAACCCAGCCAATTGTGTAAATTTTTTAGGGACTGCACGCGACAGATGCTACTCAAATACGGCGCGGAATACATATCACATAATTACATGGTTGGTAAATGATTTATTAATAGTCATATAATTACAACACCACCGTTCTAGGTAGTTGTTATGGCTGCCAAGGTGCATGTGATGCAGAGCATTAGTAGTGGCGAGGGAATTGTCCTTCTATCAGGGCATGGCATGGCGTATCATGCAGTTGTATGGCATATGCTGTAACGGGGGAAGCAATGTTAGCACAAGCTAAGACGCGCCTGAGGGACCAATACCGCAAGCTCCGCAAGGACGTGCAGAACAGGAGTGAAGCGGGCGACATGCTACGCGAGAATTGTACGCGCAGTGTGAACATCAAGCAAGGTGCGATAGTGGCCGGATATCTCCCGCGTGACGGGGAAATAGATGTGCTGCCCGTGATGCGCCATATAAAGAACAGCGGCGGTACCGTACTCGTTCCGGTGGTTGAAAAGGGGAATAGACTTCTAAATTTTCAGATATGGGGCGCCAACGGCCAGGGCGAGTACCTGATACCAGAAATACTATTCGTCCCACTCGTGGCCTTCGATAAAAAGCTGAATAGACTGGGCTTCGGGGGCGGATACTACGACTACACAATATCATCTTTGAGACAAAACCACCAATGTTATTGTATAGGGGTCGCTTATAGTGTGCAACTATGCAATGAAATCCCGGTTGCCGGACACGACCAGCGCTTGGATCTTGTTATAACTGAAGATGCGGTGTATGGGTAACTCTGAAGAGAATGGGTAACCCATGCTACGGGCAGAATGGCGCTTAGTGTGATGGATGGAGCCTTGCCGGCTCATCTGATTGCGAGAGGTTATACTTCCATATCGTGGGTGGCTCAGGGATTCTCACTGCATTTTGTATCGTTGTCAAAGCAGTGTATTCAAAAAAAGTTTGAAGCGTGTGGAGTAAAGATGGATGATTATGCTATGGAGTTTAGAGAAGATGGCCAGTGCACAAACCTGTCCTGCTGAATGAAGTTATGGGAATTCTATCTCCGAGAGATGGAGGGATATATGTCGATGCCACTTTCGGAGGGGGAGGCTACAGTAGGGGCATACTGGAAGCTGCGAAGTGTGACGTATACGCAATTGACCAGGATGCTGTAGTTCAAAAGTACTTCGATGAGCTCTCACAAAGCTTTCCCGGGAGGTTGCGCCTGATCATCAGCAGGTTCAGCAGGCTGAAAGAGGTGCTGCTCTCCTTTGGCACCGAGAGGGTTGACGGGGTAGTCTTCGATCTGGGTACGTCCGCTATGCAACTTGCAGATGCGAGTAGGGGATTTTCATTCATGGAGGGCGGGGACCTGGATATGAGGATGAGTTCTCAGACCACCAGGGACGCGTCGGACTTTGTAAACGCGGTCCCTGAGAAGGAAATGGCGGATGTGATTTACCACTGCGGGGGGGAAAGGTACTCCAGAAGGGTCGCGAGGGCAATAGTCAAGGCACGAAGGGAAGCGAAGATCGCGAATACTGAGGAATTAGCGTCTATTGTCAGATCAGTGGTTCCACGTAGCCGAGCAAACCCCATAGACCCCGCAACTAGGACGTTTCAAGCGATAAGAATATGGGTCAACAACGAATTGGAGGAACTGCAAGCGGCCCTCGATGCGGCATCCGATGCGTTGGCGATTAGAGGGAAAATCTTGGTGACTTCCTTTCACTCTCTTGAGGACAGAGTGGTAAAGCATAAGTTCAAATCCCTCTGTGACAGCGGGTTTGCCCTAATTCACAAAAAAGTAGTCAGGCCCACCGACAAAGAAGTTATGGATAATCCTAGGTCAAGGTCAGGCAAGTTGCGGGCCATTATAAAGATGGAGTGATCATGAAAGGTTCATACACAGCCATTTTTTGTTTTTGTGTCGTGTGTGTAGCCACCATTGCGGTGTTCAGGCTGAAATTTCATGTGCGCGATATGCAAAAGTCTCTAACCCAAATGCAACGGGAAATAGCAAGAGTCGACGGCGAGATTGTGAGGCTGAGAGCGGAGTGGACCTCGCTGAACCGGCCAGATAGGCTGGCCATGCTATCTGAAAAACACCTGCACTATGGCAATCACATGGTCCTTCCGCAGCAGATTAAGCAGGGCATGCCACCGATCGTGGAAGCCGAAATTGGGGGCGAGGTGACGACCGACAACACGCCATAATTTTGCTCAAATGGGTACTGCGGTGCTCCAATTGCGACATTCCCGCAAACACGCAACTACGCATCGGTCTTTTTATTATTGTAACGCACATATAGAAAAGGATCGAACTCCGCCGGTGGGTTGCTGCCGTCGGTGTCTTTTTTCAGCTGTGAATGCAGGAAGCTGATCAATGGGTCCAATGCTTCGTGCAGAGAAAGGGTGAGCACTTCCTTTTTGGTATGTGCTGCCAAGAGACGTTGTTTCTGTAACACTTCTTCATGCGGGAGCAGATCACATTTGTTGAGTACCACTATTTCCCGCTTGGCGGCCAAACCTGCGCTATGTAGTGCCAACTCACGCACCACAAGCTCGTAGGTACCAACGACATCCTGAAGCGAGCAGTCCACCAAATGCAACAAGATCGAGCATCGCTCAATGTGTTTAAGAAACTTGTATCCCAAACCTGCACCCATACTCGCATTGGCGACTAGTCCCGGGATATCAGCTAGAACGAGTTCATGCCCATTGGCGTACGCGACGCCTAAGTGCGGCTCTAAGGTCGTGAATGGATAGTCGGACACTTTGGTTTTGGACATGGTGCAGCGCGAAAGCAAACACGACTTTCCCGCGTTTGGCATACCTATTATCCCGACGTCGGATACTATTTTCAACTTCAACAGAATGCATCGTTCCTCCCCGGCGGTTCCGCAGGTATAATACGTAGGTGCCTGGTTGGTAGAGCTTTTATACTGCGCGTTGCCGGTTCCTCCTTTGCCCCCAAGCGCCACCACGTACCGCTGCCCAACTGTGTCGAGGTCTGCAACAAGATCCATGCTATCTTCGTCGTATAATTGTGTTCCTACTGGAACCTCAACCATGCGGTGATGGCCTGCGGCCCCGGACTTTCTGTTTCCAGAACCAGGTTTCCCATTGCATGCTTTGATGTGCTGATGGTATCTGAAGTATAGCAACGTGTTCACTGCGTTGCTAGCCTTGAACACCACAGACCCACCACTGCCGCCATTGCCGCCGTCTGGGCCGCCAAATTCCACGAATCTCTCTCGCCTGAAGCTGACGCACCCGTCGCCGCCATTGCCGGCCTTTACGTAAACTTTTGCCTCATCGATAAAGCTCATGTTACTTCATGCCATGAAAAAGAGCACTTCTACCTAGGTCCTCCTCTATGCGCAAGAGCTCGTTGTACTTCGCCAAGCGTTCTGACCTGGAAAAAGACCCAGATTTTATCTGGCCACAATTTGTCGCCACAGCAATATGCGAGATCGTGGTATCTTCAGTTTCCCCGGACCTGTGGGATATTATAACCTTATAATTGTGCCTTTGGGCGGATCTTATTGCATCCATTGTCTCGGTTAGGGTGCCAATCTGATTGGGCTTCACCAGTACTGCATTGGCCAATCCGTCCCTAATGCCATTATTGATAAGGGTGGGATTAGTGACGAAGAGGTCGTCCCCAACTAACTGCACTTTTCCTCCAAGCCTTTCGGTAAGCGTCTTCCACCCGGCAATATCGCCCTCTGCCATCGCGTCTTCTATAGAGACTATGGGGTACTTGGCGACTATTTTCTCATAGTACGATACCAGCTCGTCGCTAGTCATGCGCAGCCCAGAAAACTTGTAGTGGGTGCCGTCATGGAACGTAGAAGCTGCAACGTCCAGCGCCAGAGAAAAGTCGGAATAGGGCTTGTATCCGGATTTTTCTACTGCCTTTATTAGCGCATCGAACACCTCTGCGTTTTCCGTGAAATTCGGTGCAAACCCTCCTTCATCGCCGGTATTCACGGGGTGTCCCATTTCTTTCAGAACCTCTTTTAGCTTAAAAAACGCCTCAGCGCACATTCTCGCGGCGTCAGCAAATGTTTTCGCCCCTGCGGGTACCAACATGAACTCCTGGAAGTCCAAGTAGTTATCCGCGTGCATGCCGCCATTTACCACGTTTACCAGCGGGACCGGCAGCTCCCTGGCTACAGCCCCCCCGAGGTACCTATACAAGGGCATACCGAGACTGGCTGCACCAGCTTTCGCAACCGCCAACGAAACACCTATTGTGGCATTCGCACCTAGGTTTGACTTATTTACGGTGCCGTCAAGCGTCAGCAAAACCTCATCTATTGCCTTTTGGTCGAAAGGGGACATGCCCAAGAGGAAGTCTGCCACCTTCGAATTCACATTTTCAACAGGATGCTTCACTCCGTATCCGCAATAGCAAGCTGCATCACCGTCTCTCAGCTCTAAAGCCTCAAACTTTCCAACTGAGGCCCCGGACGGTACTGAGACCCTGCCGAGAGCGCCATCAGACAGCGACACTTCTACCTCGACCGTAGGGCACCCTCTGCTATCTAAGATTTGTCTGGCAAAAACCCGGCTGATTTTGGCAACTAGTTTGCAATGCGACACAACGAACACCTGATACAAGGCTTGCACCCAGTGTTAGACAGGATAAGCAATCTTGAGAGGAAAGTAAACAACGGGGTTGTTTCAACGCCGGGCAGTCGATTACCTGCGCGCCCTTTCGCCGCCTAGGTGGCACGATTGTATTGGGGAGGCCGTGCAATCGGAGAGAAGGCTTTCCGCGTGGGTTATGGGCTGATAACGGCGGGTTTGCGCTGATAATTGGGGTCGCGTGCTGTATAAGGTTACGCAACTGACCAAAAGCACCGAGAGTTCGGCGCAAAATTGGGCTCTCCTATGGAGCACTATGACTCTGCGGAGTTTTGCAGGCAATTTGTATTATTACTAGAATTTTGTTGACACTAAGATCCATATGAACCAGAATCCCCACATTCGCGGTATGTCGATCAGAGGCTTTGAGTATGTTTGCTGTGGTGGAGACTGGTGGTAAGCAGTATAAGGTCAAGGAGCATGACGTGTTCAAAGCGGAGCTGCTAGGTGTTGGAGTAGGGGAGAAAGTCCTGCTCGACAGTATCGCTACTTTTGGTGGCGAGAGTGGAGATGACGTTTTCCAGAGGAAGGCCTCTTCTGTTACCGCAGAGGTTGTTGCGCACTGTAAGGGAGACAAGGTAGTTGTGTTCAAGAAGAGGCGTCGCAAGAACTATAGGAGGAAGCTCGGACACAGGCAGGGTCTGACCGTGTTGCGTGTACTTAGAGTGGGGTAGGTTGTGGCTACTAAGAAATCCGGTGGGAGTTCCTCTAATGGTAGAGACTCGAGAGGAAGGAGGCTTGGAGTCAAGAAGTTTGGCAGCGAGTTTGTTATTCCTGGTAACATAATAATTCGCCAGCGTGGTACCAAGTACCACCCCGGCAAGAACGTGGGCATCGGGAGAGATCACACTATATTCTCTGTGATGTCTGGTGTAGTTTCTTTCAGAAAAAGGAGCGGGGGCAAGGTATTTGTTGATGTTCTGCCTCAGTCCTGCCCGTCAGCGTAGTCAGGGGTCTGTAGCTCAGCGGTTAGAGCGCACGCCTGATAAGCGTGAGGGCGGAAGTTCGATTCTTCCCAGGCCCACCAGGGCCTGAAGCGCTTTCTGTTGTCATTTATTTTTTGCTAGGTGTACGGTGGGCTAGATGCCGCGTGTGTGTATTTTCTAGGCAGTTTGGTGGATTGTGGTGCAGCGCGCGTGGCGCCTGTTCCGCTGTGGAGCTGTTGCGTTGAAAAAATTAAAGCCTAAAATTTGGTGCTGCGTCTGTTGTGTGGGGTTAGAATGGATGGCTACGGGACCGGTAACGCTTCTGTAAGTGTGAATGATAGGCTGCGCGAAGAAGAGGTGACCATAGGGTGCATGATATTCCTGGGTCTGTTTCTTGGAGGGCTTCTGGTGCACGAGGCTATCTGCAGTATGTACGACAGGTCAGTACTCCACTTCGTCATGAATATAGGGGGTATTTTTGCGGTTGTGTCCTTCGCGTGCCTTATATGGGGTGCATACAACCTGGTGAAAGTAAATAGGGTGAGGGAGAGACACGTTTTCTTGCCGAATGCTGCGGAAAGTCGCTCAGCGGCCCGAATGATTTCCACACACCAGGTGGCAGGCCCTTCATCATCACAAAAGACGCGTTAGACCGGGGTTGTAGTGGTAAAGTGCATGTAATTCCCTGGGCATGGCAGCCGCACGTCATTACGGCATCTAGGTGGCATGGGCCCCTATGGAGGAGAACATGTATGTTCTGCATTATAAAAAATAAAAATAAAAAAAAAAAAAAAAGAGTGTAACCGCTCAATCCGAATCGCTACTTCGCACTCCCTGATCGGCTTTGCCAAGATGCCGCTTGGAAAGTAAGCGCAGAAGCGAACGGTGTTTTTGTTGTGGAGCCGTGCTGCACGCCACCAACCAACATGGGCTGCTGTACTCCGCAAAGTTTCTGGGCTACAGACTGAAGCTACATTGCAACACGCTGCCGATTTCCCGGCGGTTGCACCACCTGTAGATCTTGGCGCCAACCTTCAGTCGCGGTGAGGGGGAGGCTATTGTGGCTCAAGTATTACCACTAGTTCGTCTGCCCCCGCATACCCCAGAACATCTCTGGTGCGCTCATCTAGTAGGTCGAGGTTCAATGACTCCTCTTCCAACAGCCTATTCCTTTGTAGGAGCCTATCTCTGAGCTCCACCGCCTTATTCAAGTCGCATCGGTGCCTATCTATATCGCGGCGCAGCCTCAACATAGCGAGCACGCCCCTCTTTCCTACCAAGGCACCTACCCCCAGATACCCCGTGACCAGACACGTAAGCACGATAATAAACAATTTCGCCCTAAAACCACCAGCAGAAGAACGCCTACTCCGTGAGGCATTGGCCCTGCCAGCGGGAAAAGACCTAAACAACCACAAAGACCCACCTCACCACGCTGTGTGCAACTACATACCTAGTACCCCTGACGCGCCTTGAACCTGGGCTTTTTCTTGTTTATGACGTACACGCGTCCCTTTCTGCGCACCACCTTACAATCCCTGTCCCGACTCTTTGCAGACTTCAAGGACCCCATCACCTTCACCGCCTTTCCCCCTCTGAATTACGAGGTAAAGTATCTATATATTTTATATGCAGTCAAGTAAAACATGGGCGGTGTTTCGACCACACATTCCAGGTTTCAAAATTACGCGTGCATATGCAAGGCTACGCAAGGGTGGATGAACTGATTATTGCTTGCATGTGAAGAGGTCGTAGAGCCTATAGACGCATAATATTTGATCATTGCACTGCGGATGTATATATATGCTAGGCTATTTTCTGGTTGTATTATGACAGGGGTTAACGTCGTTGTGCGCACTGGTAGCGCGAATATTGTAGTTGATCTTATTAAGATTTTAATTTAAAAGCCGAGTATGGCTTTATGTGTAGGGCACTTGTGGTAGCTTTATCAGTTATGGGTTTGATGCTTGGTACATCGGCGCAGCTTGGTTCCATAGCCTCACAGTTCAGTAAGTTGCTACTCAAGGCCCCTCAGTGCAAAGTGGGGTACGTTCACAATGTGAGTTTTAGCAATCCCTTGCATATAAAATATTCGAGTAGCATGGGTGGTTGGGATTTGTACATGTCTTCCATGTGGCCAATCTTGGGCCGTGGTGTATATCACGAAATAGAGTTCCGTAGTTCACTTGCCTCCCCTGTGCTGGGGGAAAAGGGCGAGCCCGGATACAGTGCGGTACGAGCAGTCAGAAGTGTACTTGGCAGTGCGAACTTGACTGTAAACGAAGCCGGGAATGTACTTTCAGTGCGGGAGATGTCGCTTTCTTATGGATTGTATGGCTATTATCCGATTGCTGGCAAGATAAGCCTTTACGCAGGATCCAGCCTGGGGGCCGTAAAAATACTCCGTTACCAGGGACTTAGGCGGCACGCCGAAGATGTGTATGGCACAGTGACGCAGTCAAAAGTCGGTATTTCATACGAGTTTGTGTCCGGATTTGAAGCATATGTGGGCTATAACCACCGTAGAAGTCACTGGAAATACAAAACTGACGCAATTTATGATGATGGTGGGAACAGCGTGTCCTATAATTTTCAAGACTTTGCATTCGGTTCGCACGGCGTGGAGCTGGGGCTCAGATTTTCAATACAGCGCTCCATAAGTAACGCAACTGCATGATGGTTGATAAGCGGCCATTACTTGGGATTTTGTAGGAGAACTTTCTGGACTTGTTCTTCCAATTTCGGTGTGTGTCTTGACATTTGCATTACTTGGTGGGTTAATCCCCCTGTGGTTTGGTGAATATGGTCGCTGCAAGCATGCAGGATGTGCAAGATGAGATTAAGGTGCTCACGTGGAATGTTAACTCTGTACGGAAGAGGATCTCGCACTTATGTGGTGTATTGCAGGAATACGAAATTGATATTGCAATGTTGCAAGAGATCAAGTGTGTGAACAACGATTTTCCCACCGCAGAGCTAGAAGCGCTTGGGTACACATGCTGCGTTCACGGGCAGAAATCCAGAAATGGGGTTGCGATACTCAGCAAATTCCCCATGATAGGGGAGGTGAGCACAACAGTTTTTGATGTTGAAGAAATAGGCTTCCTACCCGCCACCGGTGGCTACTCCGCGAAAGAGGCCAGGTACTTAGAGTGTCTAGTAGATTGTGCCGGGACCCAGGTCAGGGCCATAAGCGTGTATGTGCCCAACGGGCAGGAGGTCAATACTGAGACTTTCGATTACAAGCTTAAGTTCCTGCAGCGCCTCAAAGAGAAGCTGAAACATTTGCTTGTGACGGAGGATGTGTTGGTCGCTGGTGGGGACTACAATGTGGCTCCGGATGCCATGGATGTGTACGATCCACGGCTGCTCGAGGGGAAATTGTGCTTTCACCCCGAGGAACGCGCACGGTTCCACGAGATTTTACACTCCGGCCTTATGGATGCTTTTCGCACTGTTCGCGAAGATAAACAGGAGTTTAGTTGGTGGAATTATAGGGAAGGTTCATGGCAACAGAACAGGGGCATGAGGATAGATCACTTGTTATTATCCCCCCAAGCGGCGGATAGGCTACTAGACTGCAGCATTCTCTCTAAAGTTCGGGATTTTGAATCTCCCTCAGATCACGCTCCTGTGATATGTAGTTTGAAGAATTGCATGTAACAACTTGATATTCTTCGATATATTGAGGTTATTGTGGGATTTCATATCGAGGTTTGGCGCGCTTTGTGAGAAGGGGGTTACATAGTTCCTTAATCGCATTCCCTCTATTATCTCCTGGTATCCCCTACGGCCGGCTGTGATATATGGTGCCGATGGTCTGACCTTTAAGATATCACTCATAGAGTTTATTCATGCTAAACGTCTACTTTGGGTGCTACTGGTGCTGCCGCTACAGGAGCGCAGGGTTTTGTCCAAGATCCGTCCGGAAGGTAATTCACATTACAAGATAGGTGGGAGTCACACGGTCGATTGGGTTCACATATAAGCCGCAGTACCATTGATCACTGCAATGAGGTTGGGATTGTCTCTTGGTATGGTGACAATTTTTACGAAAATTGACCGCAAACAGGATGTGTTCAACAAATTTTATACTCACAGCCGCGCACAAAACCCTACCAGTGCCAGCTCTGGTAGAGGTGACAAATTTCTACTGGAAAATGGTAGGAGGTTATCGTGGAAATTAATGACCGCAGGCCCTTTGTTGAGAACAGAATAATTGATCTTTCCAAAAAAGCGGCCACAACACTGGGCTTTCGTAATAAAGGCACGGCAAAAGTCAGTGTGCTCTATTTGGATAGATGTCCAAGAGAATGTTGCCGAAGAACTTGCGACAGAGTGCGGTATGCTAGGCTAGTAAGAGCTACAGGAAGGATCTGGTTACGGCGCGGACCGCTTGGGTATGGTGGTTACGGTATGGGAAGCGACGTATGCTAAGGAGATAGCATCAAAACTGCAACAGCAGGGCATCAAAGGAGTTAAGGTTCTGTTTCGAGAGAGCAATTATTTGGTTTTCCGTTACCGAAGGTAAAATGGGCCACAGCACGGAAGGATGACACCGCTACATGGTTGAAGGAATGGCCAGGGTGCGGCCCCACATATAAATCTTGTCTGGCGATGGTGGTGGCAAGCATGGTACCTTAATTACACCGCTGTTGCGGGGGAGATTTACCTGCATACTAAGGTGGGGCTCTTGTTTTTTTGGTCAGCGAGCAAGAGAGCGCGGCAAGAACCGTTGTTAAGTTCATTTAGTCGCTTCTGTTCTAGGATTTCTTTTACAGATTCTACTCTGCTTTTGGGCAGAGTGCCACGGCAACAGCGATCACGCTCGCTCATGCGTGTCAGTATAAAGGCGGAGGCACAGCTTATTACCCATCCCAAGGCCACTATTACCTTCGCTATGTTCCATGGCATGTCACCTATACCTGGGGCGCCGATAAGGCATGTCATACCCATGCATATACCCGTAAGACCCAGGCATATCGAGAAGTATCCGAACCCGCTGTACGCCCTTGCTATCTGAGTGCGCCACCGCAACTCTTTTGGATCCATGTCTCCGCGCTCCAGGAGCAGTACCTTGTTATTCGCGCGTATGGCGGTGGCTTTGGATATTATCGCGCATAGCGACGCAAAGCACGGTATAATGTGGAAGAAGCACGGAGGTTCCATCCCGGAAATCGTAAACCACAGCGACGTAACGGAGAAAACGGCGATGGCCAGCGCTTCTAGGTTTGTAGCAATTGCGTCGGTCTTCCGCAGACGAATCACCTCAGGATGGGTGCCACGCTGCACGCGAACCCCGTACAGTGCCGATCTCAAAAACGTGAGAGCACAATATGCAAGCATCCCTGATAGAAGAGCGATGTGGAGCCAGTACATTGCCGCCTTAGCAGGTGCGTCTGCGGGAGAAGTCAATACCAAAATGCAGAACGCAAGCGAGAACAGGCAATAGACCATTACCACCGTTCTGCAGGCAGTGTTGATGTTTTCTTGAGTTAGGTAGTAGGAGACACGCCCCGTGCTCCGACCTCTACTTAAGAGGGGAGTATAAGGGACTACAAGTCCCTGTGCCACGACAAATTCCTGTACTGGGAAACAAGCCCAATTGTAACACATATTATGTATTTTTCAAGAGAATACAACAGAGAAACTTAAAAGTTTGATGTTTTCTGAGACCAATTTCATGAAACTTACTATTTTAAACTCACGAACAATGCGGCTGCAGCACACCTAAACGCGCAACATATTTTGGTCACATTGCACATGTTTTGCCTGCCCAGCTCCTATCGATAAAGTCTTTGAAAGTTTATGATATTTAAGTTGTTTTAGGAACTCTCTTGTAATCAGAGAAAGCCCTTCGTATACATGTTGGTTGCAACATAAAATGAGATGTGATATCCCCGTACCGAGGCTAGGTAGCTCAGGGGTAGAGCAGGAGCATCATAATCTCCGGGTCGGGGGTTCGAATCCCTCCTTAGCCACCTGTGCGGCGGGTGGCTTCTTATGGTTACTGATCAGACAGAACAAGCACCGGGCGCCGCACCTATTCCGTGATAGGTGGGGTGGTGCGGCAGTCCAACACAAATTTCCACAGGACTCTCTAATACATTGCCATACCGCCATTTACGTGTATGGTCTGCCCAGTTATATAGGAGCTGGCATCGCTTGCCAGAAACAGAACTGCGGAGGCGACGTCCTCTGGGGTTCCCATGCGTCCCATTGGTATGCTGCCTAATATAAGGTCTTTTTGCTTTTGGGGCAATGGGGCCACCATGGGTGTGTCTATGAACCCAGGTGCGATGCAATTCACCGTGATTCCACGCGATGCAAACTCCAATGCAATAGATTTGCTCATACCTATGATACCCGCCTTGGATGCGGAGTAGTTCGCCTGTCCAATATTTCCAGTGCATCCTACTATCGAGGATATGTTTATGATTCTACCGCTTTTGTTGGGTAGCATAGCGCGGCATGCTTTCTTGTTGATTTTGAATACGGAGGTCAAATTTACTGAGATGACTTTGTCCCAATCTTCGTCAGCGAGGCGCAAGGACAGTTTGTCTATGGTAATACCGGCGCTGCATATTACTCCATCGATGCCTGACATGTGTTCTGCGGCTCTATCGACCAATGTTTCTACTTCCGAGTCATTGAGTAGGTCACACTGCAGTATGTGTGCGCCCGCTGTGCACTTAGAAGCAACATCTTGCAGCGCGTCATATCTGGTGCCAGATATACACAATGTTGCGCCTGCACCCGACATAAAAAAGGATGTTGCGGCACCTATACCCCCGGATGCTCCTGTTATAAGAAACCTTTTTCCAGATAGATTAAACATACGTCCTCCATTAACAAAATGACAATAACAACTTCGGAATAGCCCCAGGTCAACGCTAACTAATTTACTTGATTGGCACAATATTATTCGGTACCATGGTGGCGTTTTCATGGTTTTACCTACTGTGTATCGTATGGCTCTGGGTGTGTTCTGTTGTTAGAGGTCTCGATTGAGTTGTACTTCCTCTTGGCGCTGAGGTCGTGAGTGTGGTGTGTGTGGTTTCGCTGTGTTGTTTGGTGTTTGGTGGGGGATAGCAGTACATGATGTTGAGTTCTTTGCAATTACCTGGTGAGTTGCGCAAACGCGTGCAGGGATTGTATAATGCCGATGAGAGGAGTTACGTAAGGTACCTGACTGAGAAGGCAGACGTTCCAAGAGATGCTAAGGTTAGGATATATAATCTCGCGAAGCGAATAATAGAGAAGGTTCGTGCGAGCAGGAGCGTGAATATGATAGACGCGTTCATGCAGGAGTACGGCCTCTCAACTGAGGAGGGTGTCGCTTTGATGTGCCTGGCGGAGTCTTTGTTGCGCATTCCGGACGAGTGCACTGTGGACGAAATGATCAGGGATAAGATCGCGCGCACGGCATGGAACAAGCACATAGGCAGGTCTCCTTCTATATTCGTCAACGCGTCCACGCTGGCTTTGTGTATAGGTTCGCGCCTTTTGCGAGGTGTGGATGATTCGCGGTGGTACGGCGTACTGAGCGATTTGCTGAAGAATATGGGTGAGCCTGTAATCAGGAAGGCCGCGCTGCAGGCTATGTCGACGCTGGGCAGGCACTTTATATGTGGTCCGACCATTGAGGACGCGGTTTCGCGGAGTCACGACAACAAGTGGCTGTGCACTTTTGACCTTCTAGGGGAGGCTGCGAGGACTAGGGAGGACTCTGAGAAGTACTTTGCCGGCTATATGCACGCTGTGGAAGTTTTGGGTGCGAGCGACACGTGTGAGGGTATGAAGCACGGGTTGTCGGTGAAGCTTTCTTCCCTGAATCCCAGATACGGCTTTGAGCAGATTGACAATATTCTCGATGACATATCAGGGAAATTGCTGCAACTCTGCCAGGCGGCCAAGAAGTACGATGTTGGGATTACTATTGACGCTGAGGAGGCGCGCAATATGGAGGTCTCTCTTATAATTTTGGATAAGGTGTTTCTCGATAAGTCTCTAGATGGATGGGAAGGTTTCGGTTGTGTTCAGCAGGTTTATCAGAAGAGGGCGTTGGTCGCGCTTGATTTTCTTGAAGATGTCTCCATCAGGGCCAGCCGCAGAATCACGGTGAGACTGGTAAAGGGTGCCTACTGGGATTATGAGATTAAAAGCGCGCAGGAGCTGGGCCTGGACGGGTACCCAGTGTTTACTAGGAGGGCGCATACTGACGTGTCCTATTTGGCTTGTGTGCAAAGGGTGCTGAGCAAGCCCAACACTTTCATTCCGTGCTTTGCTACTCATAACGCATATACTGTTGCGTCGATTTTAGAGATGGCAGACAAGGACCATCCCGGGTTTGAGCTTCAGCGTCTGCATGCCATGGCCGAAGGTATGTACGACTATATCATTAAGGAAGTGGCGCCCAACGTGCCGTGCAGGGTGTATGCGCCGGTTGGGGGATATCAGGAGCTGCTGCCATATTTGGTGAGGAGGTTGTTGGAAAACGGTGCGAACTGTTCTTTCCTCAACATGATGAACAACGCTGATGTGTCAATTGAATGCATGTTGGCCGACCCTCTAGAGAAGGCGATGTCATGTGAATATGCCCCACACCCCCGTATTCCGCTGCCTGCGAATTTGTTTCCAGATGGCAGGGTGAATTCCGCTGGTCTGAATACTTCGGACTCGCTGGCTATGCTTCTGCTCAGTGAGGAGGTGCAGAGCTTCCAGGAAACCTATTGGCGAGCGTATCCTCTGGTCGGTGGACAGGATATTTCTGGGGGTGAGGTGTGCGAGGTGTTCTCCCCTGCGAGTCTGAGTGTCAAGGTCGGAGAAGTATCATTCGCTAGTGCGGAACATGCTCTCGCGGCTGTAGACACTGCGCACAGCGCGTTTCAAGAGTGGAGTGAGACACCGGTTGAAGAACGCGCGGCTGTCCTGGAAAGGGCTGCTGACCTATTGGAGCGGGAGCGGGGCAAGTTCTTCTCTTTGTGCATTAGGGAGGGCGGCAAGGTGATTCCAGATGTTGTTGCCGAGATTCGGGAGGCTGTAGATTTCTTGCGGTATTACGCTATGCTCGCTAGGAACCAGATGATCGATCCAGTCAGGCTCCCTGGGCCGTCCGGCGAGGAGAATTATCTATATTTTGAAAGTAGAGGGGTCTTTGTTTGTATATCTCCATGGAATTTCCCCTTGGCGATCTTTTTGGGCCCTATCGCGGCGGCACTTGTTACTGGAAACACGGTAATCGCGAAACCGGCTGAGCAGACTTCTTTGGTGGCCTATGAGGCAGTGAAGCTCATGCACGAGGCTGGGGTGCCTGCGGATGTGTTGAACCTTGTGCCTGGTAGGGGTGAGGCGCTCGGTGGTATTTTGCTAAGGAGCCCCAAAATAGCGGGGGTTGCGTTTACGGGTTCGACTGATACTGCGAATAAAATAAACCAAACCATAGCCGCTAGGAACAGGGACATTATTCCTCTCATAGCCGAGACCGGTGGTCTTAATGCCATGATTGTCGACAGCTCGGCGTTGTTGGAGCAGGTTGCCGACGATGTGATTTCCTCTGCGTTCAAGAGTGCGGGACAGAGATGCTCCGCGTTGAGGGTGCTTTTCATCCAGGAGGAGGTTGCGGATCGTCAAATACACAAGATTTGCGGGGCTGCCGCGGAGCTCAAGATGGGAGATCCCATTGCTCTCAGCACGGACATAGGCCCGGTGATTGATCAGCAGAGCTTTGATATGCTCAACTCTTACGTCGATGATATACAAAAGAAGGGGGCAAAGTTGCTCTACAAGGCTGACATTGGCAGCTTATCGAAGGGAGAAGAGGGGTATTACTTTCCTCCGCATATTTTTGAACTTGAGTCTGTTGATCAATTGGAGCGGGAGATCTTTGGGCCTGTGCTCCATGTAATTCGATACAAAAAGGCGGATTTGCCAAGTGTGTTGGAGGACATCAATAGCACAGGGTATGGGTTGACGTTTGCGGTTCAGAGTAGAATTCAGGGCAACATAGACTACATCACCAGCAAAATAGGCGCGGGTAATGTCTACGTGAACAGAAATCAGGTTGGTGCTGTGGTGGGAGTGCAGCCGTTCGGAGGCAGGGGCCTGTCTGGTACCGGACCGAAAGCGGGTGGCCCAAATTACTTGCACAGGTTTTTGACAGAAAAGACTGTGACCATCAACTCAGCTGCTCTGGGGGGAAATGTTGCCCTCGTCTGTTTGGAAGACGAGTAGCGGAGTCTTCACGGGGTAGATTTTTTCGGTGAGTGGGCCTTGAGGGTGGGTCCACTGCTAGAAGGCGGCGCAACGCCTCTTATTCCAACTTCGAAATATTGGTGGTGGAAATTTGCTTCCGCGAAAAAGGCGGGTATTCCTAAAATCCCGCTATATCCATATTGATATTTTCCCAATGACGATTCATACGACAGGCACTACCAGCTCCATAAGTGACCAGGAAGTCGCATCTGATGTGACTTTTTTGGGGATAGAAGAGCTATTTAAGAAAAAAGAAGATCAGTTTAACGAAGCCATGGATGACATGTTGCACGCGTTCGTAGGGAGATTGAGAGGAGTATTTGAGGAAGAATTGGCCACATTGTTGCGTAAGGAATGCATTAGGCTGTTCAAAGAATTTGCCACAACGGGTTTGCAAACGACTGATATTGCAATTTTAGACCAAAGAAGCTTGGAAATTATAAGCGAAATGATGTCCAAAATCGTGCAGGAAGTACTAAAAAATTTAGTTGAAATATGAGGTGTAACATGTTCGAAAACTCTGTCTTTCGCATTTTACGAAAAACTCCTCCCCTAGGCTTTCCCGTAACGCTGAAGGAAGTGAGATCCTTTTTGGAGATACGAAACGACAAGGATGATGACTTATTGCTGAGCCTTGTTTCAATAGCTGCGGAATATGCCCAATGGTATATAGAACAGTCCCTCAGCAAGCAGACCTGGTTGCTATCCTGCGCTGGGGATAACATTCCTAAAAAAATATGCCTGCCGTTCGGACCAGTTATTGCGGTTACCTCGGTGGTTACTACCGGAATTTATGGTGATGTTGGCATTCTTGAAAAGGAGAAGTATTTGCTTGATATTTCTAGGTCCAGCATAATATTTTCCTCGATGCTAAATGTAGCAAAAATCGATATCGTCTATGATGCGGGTTATACGGACGCGAAGGATGTGCCAATGCAGATTAAATGCGGCATGCTACATCACATAGCCATTGCTTATAAACGGAGGGATGCGATGAAAGTTGGACATCTGACATTTATCAAGGAAATCTATTCCCCCTTCAGAGAAGTGAAGTTGGTACTGTGATGCGCGTCGCAGACTTTTATGCCGCTGTGATAGAGCAACTTAGGTTGGACAATGACATAAGTAGCATGGTAAGCAGTATATACGAACAAGCGCCCACTTCCGCGGCAATACCGTACATTCATTTGCACATGTATCATTCTGAATATCTAGAGACTTTTGGTGAGTCAGCACTGAAATTGGGGCTGGCATGCCACTTGTTTAGCCATAGTATTCATGAAACTCTAGAAACCACCGAGGCCATATACGGCACGTTGCACGGTTTTTTCCTGAAGGAGAAGCACGTATTCACTCACAAGGGGTGTAAAGTGGTAATACGCAAGGGGCATGTCCTGCAATCTTCCACGAACTTTGAGGTGTTGATAAATGCTCACGTTTAAATATAAGGATAGAAGCGGAAAATACGCCTCTATCCAAGGAATACGAAGCGTTAAGCTGACCTTGCGCAACAGAAACTCTGAGGTTAAGAGCGTGCCCTCCCAGGGTTGGAAGAGTGCCCTAGAGTATGCAGGGGACAAAAGCATCGTCGTCAAAATAGTTGGAATTGTCTGCGGATCCTCAGCTGAAGCCGATTTGCTAGAATACTCGTTTGAGAATCGAGCAATGGATTGCGTGTTGTCTTTTGAGGGGAACAGAAGTGCGAAGATAATAGCGAAGTGCTTCGTCGAACTGTACGAAAGATTGTGCGAGGCAGGCAGTTTAGACAACTTTAACACCACGCTAGTCAGCAGTGGGCTGGTGCGTTATCACGAATGTGGAGGGAACGCGGAGGAGGAGGTGAATATATAAGAAATTAACTATAAGTTCATCCGGCGCACGTACGATAGTCTACCATCGTTAACTTCGCCCTCAAAATGATGAAGGTGCACCACAATTGGCCGGACAGTCAGTACGCCCAGGCAGTTAGGCGCTCAATAGCGCCGACAATAAAGCACGGTGCGCTGGGTCAGGTTGCCACCATACGCAGGATAATAGGGACTTCCCTGCATGTTCGGTTGCTTGTTACAAGGCACTTAGAGCTGCGAGGGGCCAGATTTCGCACCCCAGTAGTTCGCGAGGCGATGATGGGGAGGTGGGTGGAGAGAGTCCAGAGGTTGGGTCATTACAGACATAAGATGCCGCGCTGCCCGCACCCCTCTCGTGGCATGTTGAACTGCAGGGAAAGCTCGCGGAGGGCACTTTCGACTTTAACATGGCAGCAAAGGGTGGGTAGGAATGCCGCACTATCCGTGTTCAAAACTATGCTCGAGGTTAAGATTGCGCACGGCATGGATCCAGTACAAAGGGCCGGTCAAACCGAGGAGTCTAATGCGCGTGACGCGCTGAGATATGGACGTACCCCTGTGCGGAAAAAGCAGAGTGCAATGCCGTTTCTCAAACTTGTGATGAGTCTCTTGTTTGTGTTGATCTGCCCCCCGATGCTTCACGGAGATTTGATGGTGAAATGCATCCTCAAGGGTCTAGAGAAACAACACACGCAGAAAGACCGCTCCCGTCCAGACAACCATGTATGCTGCATTAGAAGATGGTAACACAGAAGACTTCAGGCTAGTTTTCAAGGTATATATAGATAGTTAGTAGATGAAATTTAAACATTTCTTGAAATTATGTTTTGAAACCGTAGCCCCCGACAGTAGATACGCCAATAATTGGCACATTCAGGCGATATCGGACAGGTTAGAAGCCGCCATGGCTGGGAGAATCAAGCGATTGATTATCAACATACCACCTAGGTCCATGAAGTCCATATGCGTAAGTGTGGCATGGCCAGCGTGGATTTTGGGCCTGAACCCCAAGTCCAGGATAATAGCAGCGAGCTATTCGCAGATTCTGAGCGAGAGGCTTTCCAATGACACCAGGTACATACTGCAGTCGCCATGGTACAAGGAGCTATTTCCGGAAGTTGTAATTTCGAAAAGCCAGAAGAGTAGGGTCCAGACTACTCAGCTAGGGTACAGATTTGCAACCTCGGTGGGGGGGTCTATTACAGGGGAAGGGGGAAATTTCTTGATCGTTGATGATCCCATGAATCCGCTGCAGTCCGAAAGTAGAGTATATCGTCAGAGAGTGTGTGACTGGTTCAGTCATAGCCTACTTACCAGGCTAAATGACCGAAAGAACGGAGTTGTGGTTGTAGTTATGCACAGGCTGCATGTGGAAGATCTTACAGGATATCTGCTCTCAAAAAGTCATGGTAAAAAGTGGCATCTCCTCGCGCTGCCGCTGATAGCGACGCGAAAATCAAGGGTTTATTCGATTTCTTCTCCTAACTTACTTAAAAGGGACGGTCGCCGGAGAATTCTATACACCAGAGCCAACGGTGAGCCACTGCGGAAGAGTATGAGCCCCAGGTACATAGAAGATCTCAAGAAGGATATGGGAGCGTACATATTTTCCGCGCAATATCAGCAAAATCCCATAGATAACTCGGGGAGGGGTATAATACATCGTCGATGGTTTGGGCGCTACGACGGCAAGCATAATATGGCAAACGAAGAGTATGTTATAGTGCAAAGTTGGGATACCGCTTGCAAGAAAAATCGCAACAGTGACTTCAGCGTGTGCACGATTTGGGCGTGTAGACAAGGGAACTTTTTCTTGGCGGAAGTACGCAGGGTGAAGCTTGAATACTCAGCGCTGAGACTCTTGGTCCTGCAGCTGGAAGCCCTATGGAAGCCGAGTGCCATATTGATTGAGGGGAAATCCAGTGGTCTACAGCTTAGTCAGGAACTGGGACAACGCCTGCCCATTATTTCAGTTGCCCCTACACATGAAAAGATAACGCGAGTATACAGAGTGGCCCCGCTTATAGAGTCTGGACATGTGTTTTTGCCGCACGAGGCATTGTGGTTGGATGACTTTGAACGCGAGGTGTGCGCATTTCCATACATCCTGCACGACGACCAGGTTGACAGCACAACGCAATTTTTGCTATGGGCCAGGGATGCAATTATTATGCGTGAGGAAAGTGAGTTGACTCCGCAAGTGAGGGCGCTTTGATCTGCTTTGGGGGCATAATTATTATTTATGAAAAGGGTGGGTAACCGACTGTGAGCGTATCCCCAATGTATATCGTAGTCCAATGCATCAAAAACAATCGGCACCAGTACCATGCAC
>JBQEQW010000032.1:0-7650 GCA_052043535.1 Anaplasma sp. | reverse complement strand
CGTAAAGACCTTATAGCGCGTGCCCACGTCATTATTCAGGCGTTTTTCCAGAGCAGAAGCCTGACGCTCTGTTTCCTCGAATATTGTGGATTTTCCTCCCATTAACGCATAAATCTTCCGTGCAGACCTTGCTCTAAACTTTGAGATGAGCATAGCCACAAATGCGCGCAGAGGCCGTGGCAGCTTGATGATGTATCTATCACTAAACAAGCTGAACAGAAACTTCTCGACCTCATCCAAAGAGCCTGGTCCGCCTAGATTCAGCAGCACGACCGCCACTTTCCTAGCCATTGCACCCCACGACCGGTTTCCCTGCATGATACCAGGTGGGATATGCTGTGGCAAGTCCTCTTACCTCAGCCATAACAATTGCTCCGTGTTCCTGTCAGATTGGGACGCCACTTCTATCAGCACCGCTCTGAGGAAAGGATACCCTGCTAACTGATGCAGCATACAACAGGGAAGGGACCCCGGTAGCCCCGATGCTGGCAATCCACGAAATATCAGTGAGCGCTGCCTTCATGTAGGAACCGATGCTTTCCGCAGTTTTGGCTGTTTGTGGGAATGTTCCCTTCCCTTTGTCCAGGGAATGCACTCCGAGCGCACTGCAGAAGAAATCCCGGATAAACCTGAAGGGAAGGTGGGCCAGGTCTACCGCAATTAGAACTGTAGTGGCAAATAACGTGATTGCCCTGCAAGGTATGAACATAATAGCAAGCACTACCGCCTTAAACATAGATGCAGAGGAAGAATTCCCCCTTTCCAACACTGAGGCAGACATCTGAGGCTCAGGTTTTTGCTGTCCATCACGTGCTGGCACCATTTTCGGAAATGGGAATGCATCCTCGTACATCGGGGATCCGACGCTTGGGCACCCTTTTAAAACGCCAGCGATCCTCACAGACAGGCACACGGCAAACATTGCGCCCCAACAAATGAGCACACACGGCAGCGCTTCGACATTTGCGTACAAATGCACCAAAGTACAAACTATAGGGATTAGAATAAACATTTCGGCTGCGGGCAGCAGGGAATCCCGAACAGCGCAACGTGCAACACGCATCCGGGCTTTGTGCATTTCGTAGGCCGAGGGTTCCAAATGTTTTCCGTAAACCGAGAGAAATATGTGTGACTGTAGCGCGGATGAGGATGCTATCAGAAATGACGAAGCGCCCGAGATACCACATAGGATCGATTGTCCTATGTAGCTGAGCAGAACCCTGCCGCGGCTCTGTTGCTCACCGTCGCTGGAAGCTCCACCACAACACTTTCTAACGTTGTCTCCAGCCTTCGCAGCCGCTTTGCCGGTGGGACTGCTCTGTGCACTGTTTCCGCCGGCAGCGCCGTCACTTGACTCCGTGGGGGCAGGAGCGGCATCCCTCCCTCCTTGGGCATGTACGTCTTGGCCTACTACGACGCCAGCAACACGCCCCCCGTCCCGAACAGAAGCACCGCAACACCCCCTAGTCATCGCAGCCCTGCTTATCCACAAAAACCAGCCGCAACAGTACGCTACATTGTCCAAATAGTCAATATTCCCGCGCTTGAGGCTCGTAACTAGGGGGATATTATCCTGCACATGCGAACTACACACAACCCCCTAACCACCCGGCAAGAGTTTAATATGTACGCACAATCAATGGCCTCACAGACGTTTATCTTTAGCGCAATATGGCTGTGCAATGGAAGTCAACGCGTCGGTTAGGTCGTGACTTGGTTCCAAAATGTCCCAACAAGGCCGAAAAACCCCAGGGTTCACACATAGAAAGCCCGCAGTGAGACACCACTGCCTGTGCAACGAGACAACACGCCGTAAAGCCTGGAAAGTTGCCGATTTCAGGATATCTCCAAATCAGTTTCCAGATTGTCTCAATATAAGAGCAAGCAGCCCTGTATTACCGAAGGCAGTGAGACAACTAAGAACGAAGACTATTCGACAATCTCATCCTCGTCGATTATAGCTTGCCCCATCGACTCCCCACTAACATGGATCATCAACTTTCTGACCCTGGACAGGCTATAATTCACCAAGCTCTCAAGAAAGCTTCTGACCTGCACTTCCTTGCTGTGCATTGCTTTATACTCCGACAACTCCTCGTTTGTCTTCTCGAGTTCATGGCTCAGCTCTTCCACCCTGTCCTCGAGTTTTAAGCCGGCCAGCAGGAGCAGTAGGGTATCGGAAGCCTTACTACTTTTGCCCCCACCTGATATTGCTTCGATTAAGCCGCTGAGCCTACCAGCCAACTCACCAAGGCGCTGAGCCTCATCCTCCTTACACGCAACCTTGTAAGCGCTACCGCGAATAACGACGTCAACGACCCGCGCACTAGTAGACAGCATATCCCTGGTCACCTATATGTTTTCTCCATTCAAAATAGATCTAACGGTTTCTATCGAAGAATTTAGACTCTCAACGATCTCACCGCAAACATCCCTCCACTGCGCGCACTCAGCCTCCCGTTGAGACAACTTCTCTTCCAGGAGCTTCTTCTGACTAGTGAGCCAGGCTATTTTCTCCTCGAACTCAGCAATGTCTGCAGCGCCACCGGCACTGAGTCTGCGCGTGAGAGAACTCTCTAGTTCATCGAACGCCCTACGAACATCCTCCGCGTATCCATTATCCTCCAACTTCAACATAGGACGAAGAATCAAGACTCGAATTAACGGAACTTAGTACAGATATCCAAAACATGCAAACTATTTGTTACACCCATGCTGAACGCGTAAAGGCCTGATAAGAGTAATGCTACAAAGTGTGCACACACCTCCGTCGAGCAAAAGCCAGCCACGCCGCCGCACTATTTCTGTTGTTGACTGCTGCGGTGGCTATCAACAGCCTCAACGAGCTTCTCACTGGGCCTGAAGTACACCTTCCGGTAGTGCAACTTAGTGAGCCTCGGGTTGGAATTCTGGCTTTTTAGAACGTACTGTCGGGCAGAGAACGAGCCAAATCCCCTAAGCTCGACCCTATGCCCATTGCTGACATGGTTCACAATTGCGGAAAAAAAGATGCCAAAAATCTGCGAGACAACTGCTTCGCCCAGCGAGGGATTTCTTCTAACGACACGCTGGATAAGATTGGACCTCAAGGACATCAACCTACCTGGAAAGCAACAAGTACAAGTACCCCATGGCCTGAGAAAACAGCGGGCCGAACCCGCCAGCATCAACGCGCCTGTACTCGAAATCCTTCAAGTCCACGTCAATACTCCTCTGCGACTTCAGCCACTCCAGCGCTTCCCTCTCGCCACCAATCTCATCCACTAAACCAGCCCTCAGCGCCTGTGCTCCCGTATAGATCCTACCGTCGGAAACCGCAGAAACCTGGTCAGGGGTGAACCCCCGCCTCTCGGCCACCAACCCCACGAAAAAATTGTGGAAGTCATCCACCACTCCCTGTATCACAACCTCAACCTCCGGCGACATGTCCTCTAAGGGGGACATGGCAGACTTGAGCCGTGATGTCTTGACGGACTTCAACGAAATGCCCAAATTCTTCGCGACCTGAGCCACGCCTATGTGCTGCGAGATCACGCCTATAGAGCCAGTTACCGTACCGCGACGCGCCACCACATAATCGGCAGCTATTGCTGCCATATACCCACCAGACGCGGCCACGTTTTCAAGCACTGCAACCACAGGCTTCTTCAGGGCGATGTCTCTGATCTGCTGGTACAAAGCCTCGCTGTCGCCCACTGTCCCACCTGGACTGTCAATTCTGAGCAGCAGCGCCTTTACCGAATCATCGCGAGCCAACTTTGTAAGTAGAACCTCTCTGCCACGACTGCGACCGATCTCACCGCTGATTCTGACCCGCGCCACGCAGTTATGCTGCCCGAAAATTCCGGAAAGCCGAGAATAGTCTAACTGTCCAACAGCCAACAACAATAAGCAAGCAGTTAGGAAAAAGAAGGTGCGCCACGTAGACACCCGGGAACGCAGCACCTCAACCCTTAGCAAGTGATCCAACACACACAACCTACCTTAGCGACAAGACCAAACTGTACGCTCCAATCATCAAAACTTCAGCCTCCACCCTGTCGCCAGGGAAAAACTTCTTATGCTCAGGGAGATATTCTTGCTCAACCAAAACATTGAAACTATCTGAGCCCTCGAACACGTCAACCAACACCCCCATGTCTTCGAGCACCTTGGATACCGTGACAACAATCTTGTCACCCAACTCGGTCCTTCCAAGTAATTCAAGGAACGGGTCGCGCTCAATTTGCTTAACCCCAAGGTCAATCTTGTTCTTGTGTGTATTGACCATAAGTATTTTGGCTTGCAAACAATCTCCCACGCTGTACTTTTTCAGCGCAGCCTCCGGAGAACCACTCCAACTGAGCTCTGTAGAACGAATCAAGCCCTCAATACCAGATCCCGAGCTGTCGTCCACAAACGAAACGAACATCCCCAGACTGCTGATGCTCTTCACCCGCGTCTCCACAACCGAACCCACAGGGTGCCTGCCTATAAAGGCATCCCAAGGATTTTCCTTGCACCTCTTTATACTGAGGCTCATACGATTCTTCGCGGCGTCGAGGCTCAAAACCTTGACCTCAACTTCCTCACCCCGCATGAAAATCTGATTTACCGGCAAGTGGCTCCTGACCCAACTGACCTCGGAGACGTGTATAAGCCCCTCGACCCCAGTCTCAAGCTCCACAAAAACCCCGTAGTCCTCTGTACTGGTCACAATCCCCTTGTGTACGCTGTCTACTGGGTACCGCTCCTCCACATTCGCCCAAGGGCTCTCCTCCAACTGCTTAACGCCCAAGGAAATCTTGCGGTTCTCTCTGTCAATCCTAATAATCTTCGCCCTCACTGTCTGCCCGCACGAGAACACAGCTGATGGGTGGCTTACCCGGCTCCAAGATATGTCCGTTATGTGCAACAGCCCGTCCACGACCCCTACCGCAGGCGACTCGTGTATCTCAATAAACACACCGTACTTTGTGATGCTCTTAACCTTACCCTCGACGATGCTGCCCTCCTCCAGCTGACTGAGGAAGGAATCCTTAGCATCTGCCAAAGACTCTTCGAGAACCGCCTTCCTGGAGACAACAATATTCCCCTGCTTCTTGTCCATCTTGAGGATACGGAACTTTTGTTTCTTACCCAGCAAAGGCGTAATATCCTTCACCTGACGCAGTCCCACATGACTAGCGGGTAGAAAGGCTACCACGCCGCCCACATCCACTGTATAGCCACACTTGATAGACCCGAAGATGACCCCATCCACGTCAGCCTTCTCTTCCGCGGCCTGCTCAAGCTTCTGCCACAGCTCATCTCTAATAGCCTTCTCACGACTAAGAACAACGCTTCCCCCCTTACCCTCAATCCTCTCCAGGCAGAGCTTCACCTTCGATCCAACCTCAATGTCCTGCCCGCCACCTTCGCCAAGCTCAAACTCCCTGAGAGACACAACGCCCTCGGACTTCAACCCCGCATCAACGGTGATATAACCACTATCCATACAGACCACCGTGGCCTCTATGATCTCACCCTCCTGGGGTCCCTTATCAAGAAGCTCGGACAGCGTTTCAGAAAGATCCAAATATCCGGACTCTATGTCACCAAAATCGTGCTCCACGAACCTGTTGGAGTGCACCCTGCTGATGCTACTGATACTACCTGAGACACCACCCTGTAAACTTGCACCTGACGACATACACCGAGCCTGCAAAACGATCAAAAAAGAACAGAACGAACGGCAATGATATACCCTCCGTCCAGTTTTACAAGAAGGTTTTTATTTTTTTCACCAATTCCAGTAGGGCAGTTTTCTTGTCCATATGTGAATTGTCAAGGTACAGGGCATCGTTAACCCTGGTCAGAGGGGCTGTTTTCCTACGAGAGTCCCGCACGTCCCTATGAAGCAAATGGAACAACACGCTTTTATACATCGCTCTGTGAGGGAAATTTCGCAGCTGTTTGAAGCGTCTACGAGCCCTGACAGCTGCATATGCGTTTATGAAGAGCTTCACGTCTGCTGTCGGACACACAACCGAGGCTATGTCCCTACCGTCCACGACTACACCTTGCGCAGTTGAACATATAAACCGCCGTTGCATTTGTACCATTGCAGACCTTATTGTCTTGCTTCTTGCGAGCATAGAAGCTGTCCTTCCCACGAGCTCTGTGTAATATCTAGGGTCCCTATCATCTAGCAGAGATAAAATTTCTTGCTGCGCCTTCTCATCCAAGTACATTTTCGCGTCGGGCGCCAGATTCTGAGCATGTTCGCGCAGAAACTTTGACGCAAACACCCTGTATAACTTTCCGGTGTCCAAATACCTGAAACGCAGGATACTGGCTAATTCCCTGGCAAGGGTACCTTTGCCGGAAGCGGAGGGCCCATCTATAGCTATCACCAGGCGCTGTGTATGTTGCCAGTCATCCGAAACTTCAGCTATCACAACGTACCTTCAGCGTTGTAAGTAACTAGAATATAGGGCTATGGCAGCCGCGTTTGACACGTTTAGGCTATCTATCTTGGACGACATGGGGATCCGTATTAGGTGATCGCAATGCTCCCTAGTCAATCGCCTGATGCCCCTTCCCTCGGAACCCAGAACCACAACTCTGTGCTTGCAGAAATTTACCTCGTGTAGTGACTGATTACCAGAAATATCCAAACCGTAGCACCAATAACCGTTTTGTTTCAGATATTCCATGGTCCTCACTAGATTGCTCACATGTATTATCGGTATCAAGTCCGTTGCCCCGCTGGATATTTTTGCCGTGGCACAACTTTCGGAGGAGGAATGGCGTTCGGGCAAAACGACCGCATCTACGTTGAAGCATGCAGCAGATCTGATGATCGCCCCAACATTGTGCACGTCGGTTATCTGGTCCAGGATCACAATTGTGGAAGTAACGGCAGAAGAAGAGGCACTTGATACTACGTCCTCTATCCTATGTGCCGCGTTTTTACGCCCAAATATCGGGCTTACTTTCAGGGCTACGCCCTGATGTACTGCTCCATGATTCAGGGCACCCGCGATCTCCTCAGCAGTAGATTTTTTGGGAGTTACATCCCTACATTGTGCTAATTTCACGACCTCCGGGTGTTTTCTCAGAAACTCGCGCGTAGCCAGAAGTGCTCTACACGCCCTATTCGGGTTCTGCAGAGCTGAGACACACGCGTGCCTACCATATATCCAAATACACCGTCCCTGATCCCGGGTGCGCCCCATAACTTTGTTGTTGTAAAGCCTACAAATTTTGCTAACGTATGCAGTGACGTATTGTAGGGTTAAATTTCTCTGAGTCAACTCTGGATCGTGGTTAGGTTTTTGAGGTTGCTTTTGTGTGGTTATGTGTTATACGGAGGCATCGCTTTGGCTAGGTCCAGGGGGAGGAGTGGCCGAGTGGTTAAAGGCAGCAGACTGTAAATCTGCCCACGGACGTGTACGTAGGTTCGAATCCTACCTCCTCCACGGCTGTTGCGGGTATAGCTCAGTGGTAGAGTAGCAGCCTTCCAAGCTGCCTGCGTGGGTTCGATTCCCATTACCCGCTCTTTGATGTAAGAAGAGCTTGGTTTTTTTGTTGGTTGTGTTGTTTGGGAATGTTATATGACAGAAGGAAGGAAGCCGCACATAAACGTGGGGACGATAGGGCACGTTGATCACGGGAAGACGACGCTAA
>JBQEQW010000031.1:0-1903 GCA_052043535.1 Anaplasma sp. | reverse complement strand
GTCTAGAATTGTTTCGCACCCAATCCGGTGAGAGGAAGGGGTCATTGGCGCTTGCTATCGATCGCACGGTTACTTCCGTTGGCAGCAGGCTTTTAAAGCGATACCTCTCATTTCCCTCGGCGTGTTGTCATGTTATCAACAGCAGGCAAGATGCGGTGGAGTTCTTCATCAAGAATCAGATAATGTGCGAAAGCGTCAGGGGTGTGATTCACTCAATTCCTGACATGGAACGCATACTCACCCGGGTGAAACTGTCACGATGTTCGCCAAAGGATATGTATATGCTAGGGAGGGCCCTAACAAAGATTTTGCAGCTAGTGCGGCTGATATGTGGGATTGACAATCCCATGTTGGCACGAATTGCTGAGGAGCTTGGTGACCCCAGCGAGCTCTTGAAATTGATAGATGGTACGCTTGTAGAAAACAACATAACGAACTTCAAGGATGGGGGGTTTGTGAACCCGTTATGCAACCCACATCTCGCAAAGATGGTGCACGTTGAGAGAGATGGAGACATGCTGGTGCAGCAATTGCGCGATGAATACCGTGAGCTCACTGGCGTAAGCAGCTTGAAAGTCACGCGCAACAACCTGCTCGGATACTACGTAGAAGTTCCCGCGTCGTACAAGGTTAACAATGAGCATTTCATACACAGACAAAGCCTGACCAACACGACACGTTACACCACAGTGGCGCTGCGAAATCTGGAGGAAAAAATCACTGTTGCTAGAAGCGAGATAATAGAGCTAGAAATTCAGATTTTCCGTGGGTTATGTACCAGGATCTTAGAAGAAGCTCAAAGTATAAGTTTGGCCGCAGAGGCAGTTGCGGAGCTGGATGTGCTGTCGTCCATGGCGGAACTTGCTGCAGAGCACAAGTACGTACGACCTATTGTGGACGATAGTAAGGAGTTTACGATCAAAAAAGGGCGCCACCCAGTTGTGGAAATGGGTACGCACTTTATTGCAAATGACTCAGATCTCTCCAGGGAGAATCGCCTATGCCTCATTACGGGGCCAAACATGGCGGGTAAAAGTACCTTCCTCAGGCAGAATGCTTTGATAGCTATATTGGCCCACATAGGGTCTTTCGTTCCTGCAAGCTATGCGCGTATAGGAATTGTGGACAAGATCTTCAGCCGGGTCGGTGCGTCTGATAACATAACACTGGGGTACTCCACCTTTATGGTTGAAATGACGGAGACCGCGGCCATTCTCAATCAAGCGACTGATAAGTCTCTGGTGGTCCTAGATGAAATTGGCCGGGGTACGGGAATTCATGATGGGCTTTCCATAGCCTTGGCCGTAATAGAGCACATACACGACGTCACAAAAAGCAGGGCTATCTGTGTTACGCATTACCACGAACTGCCGAGGTTGAGTTCCCATCTGCAGTGTGTTAGGTGTTTTCACATGAAAATAGAGGAGTGGAAGGGCAAGACAGTGTTCTTGCATACGCTTGTGTCCGGAATTTCAGATCGGTCCTACGGCATATACGTCGCCGAACTTGCGGGGTTCCCGAAGAGCACTCTGAAAAGGGCGAGATTTTTTATGGAGAAGCTCCAGGCGGATGAGAGCTGCGTTTCGGGCAACGAGAATTTGGATAAACAACTGGATATACAAGATGTAATGCAGGATAGTTAAAGCAATCTTTCAACCATGTAATCTTCCGGCAGGCGGGCAAGCGCGCTGTCGAGGCCGTGTGTGCTACACCATGTTCTCGTGAGATGGTATGCACGGACCTGTCGGTACTTGCTGGAGTTTGAAGGCTGACTTCTTCACCAGACCTGCAACTAGCTCCACCGCACCGGCGTCGAAGCCCAGGCGTATTATCTCCTCTTGTCTCATAGCAGAATCGACCAACAGATGCAATATGCGATCGAGTACCGAATATTCGGGTAGGG
>JBQEQW010000030.1:0-5892 GCA_052043535.1 Anaplasma sp. | reverse complement strand
GCTGGTTGTATGTTCACAAAAACCATGTATAATCCGGCAGGGTTTTTGGGCACTGTATGAATTACTCAGACATCTATCCATCATCATCCAAGGTGTATGCGCGCGGTAATGCGTATCCTGACATCGGTGTGGGGATGCGAAAAATAAGCATAAAAAACGGGGCGGAGCAGCTTCTCGTATACGACACTGGCGGCCCATATACTGGCAGTGCTCGGGTGGATATAAGCAAAGGAATTAGCAAGCTGAGAAGCAAATGGATTAAGGATAGGGGCGACACCGTGCGCGTTAGCCGGAGTGTTATCGAGGACAGAAGCGCATTTCCTACTCATATAGGAGCTGAGAACACTGTGTTATGCAAGAAGGAAGGCGGGAAACCGGTGACGCAGTTCTTCTATGCTAAAAATGGAATCGTGACACCGGAGATGGAATATGTGGCTATCCGTGAGAGTGCTTTACGCGCCCAAGGGGAATCGCAAGGTTTCGGGTTCACACGCCATAAGATCACTCCAGAGTTCGTCCGGCAGGAGGTTGCGCGGGGACGAGCGATCATCCCATCAAACATCAATCACCCAGAATCCGAGCCTATGGTGATTGGGAGAAATTTCCTGGTAAAAATAAACGCCAACATCGGCAATTCTTCCGTGCTGTCCGGCACCGAGGAGGAGGTCAAAAAGATGGTGCTAGCGATCGTGTATGGCGCGGATACGGTGATGGATCTGTCTACTGGAAAGAATATACACAACATAAGGGAGTGGATTATCAGGAACAGCCCGGTACCCATAGGCACAGTACCTATATACCAGGCCCTGAACAAAGTGAACGGGGTAGTCGAGGACTTGAACTTCGACATCTTCAGGGAAACTTTGATAGAGCAGGCGGAACAGGGGGTGGATTATTTCACAATACACGCTGGCGTTCTGAAGGACTACGTTCGCCACGCGCGGGATCGGGTGACTGGGATAGTCTCCAGAGGAGGCGCGATAATGGCGCAGTGGTGTATGGCGCACAACAAAGAAAACTTCCTTTACACAAACTTCGACGAGATTTGCGACATCATGGGTAGTTACGACGTAGCATTCTCTCTGGGAGACGGATTGAGGCCTGGCTCTATAGACGACGCAAATGATGAAGCACAGTTCCTGGAACTCAAAACTCTTGGCGCCTTAGTCAAGGTTGCTTGGAGTCACAATTGCCAAGTGATGGTGGAAGGGCCGGGACACGTTCCAATGCACTTGATCAGGGAAAATGTGGAGAGGCAGCTCGACGTTTGTAGCGAAGCACCGTTCTATACGCTAGGCCCCCTCGCGACAGACTTCGCCCCTGGGTACGATCACATTACAAGTGCCATAGGTGCTGCTATGATAGGATGGTACGGCACTGCAATGCTGTGCTATGTGACTCCGAAGGAGCATTTAGGGCTGCCTAACGCCGATGATGTGAAGGCCGGAGTTATGTCCTACAGAATTGCCGCACACGCGGCCGACCTGGCCAAAGGTAACCCGTATGCGCACGCCAGGGACTACGCGCTGAGTCAAGCCAGATTCGACTTTAGATGGGAAGATCAGTTCAACCTATCTCTCGACCCCTTGACCGCAAGAGCACTTCATGACGAATCTTTGCCCGGCAAGGGTGGCAAGACCGCACACTTTTGCTCTATGTGCGGCCCGAAGTTTTGTTCGATGAAGATAAGTAAGGAGTTGGTTTAGCCTGCAGGCCAACGCTGGCTGGACCTGCGCATAGCCATTGCTGACATATGCTGCGGTGTCATGTCTGTCTGTCTGCATAGGTGGGCACTTGACCTACGAAGCGCCACGAGCAAACGCGCGTCGATGCGAGTCTTTTTCGTGCATCGCCAAAGCTGCCGTAATTGCGCCTACCCGGGTCTAGATGTCTGACAATTTGCAACACATTTTCCAACACCTCGCCCGCACTCCTGCCGCAGTTGACACAGAAGTCCGCAAAATTGCGCCTTTTTTCTCTAGGTATCTGCAACGAAAGCAAGAAGGAGATTTCTGCCTCGGAGAAGCCCCTGTCGCTTAGTCTACGCCTCTGCAGGAAATAGGAGACATCTACGTGCACGATGAAATTGCAGTGGTACCAAAACCCGGCTTCCAGTAGCAAGGGAACGTCTAGTACCACATAGTTGCACCCCGCCCTACTACAATCCGAGAGAAACCGCCTTTGCTTCTTTAGCACAATAGAGTGTATGATGGATTGAAACCGCCTCCACAGGCTGTTATGTGATAAAAAATGCCTCGTTAGCTTCTTTCTAGATACGGCACCGTCACATATGCAGTCCGGAAAGTATTCCCGCACCAGATTATTCACTTCCGCATCATGTAAGTACATGTGATGCACTTCCTTGTCCGCATCGAACACCGCAGCTCGAAAAAACCTGGCTAATATGCCCGCCACTGTGCTTTTACCAGAGCCTATACCGCCACTGAGCCCAAGTACCACCATATACTGCCTTATGCACAGCACCGCACATTTATAACACAACAGCGCCGGCTTGCACTACTAGGAAACCTGCGAGGCATAATTCCATGCATAAGCTTCAAGGATTTTTCGAACGCAGCTCAAGCAGCTTTTCAAGCAGCTTTATGGTACGCTGTAGATCTACGCACGACGTGGAACGACTCCACTGCCCCACCGATAACAACTGTGTTGAGACCGTTGCCATTAAGGTGCTATACTACACACAGACCGTGGGGCAATGCGAGAGTAGCCTCACGTACACTGCAGTTTTACATGATACCACCATATGCAACAGGTTGTTAATGCATTGAAAAATGGCCAGATGGTCTGCTTCCCCACGGACACTCTGTACGCCCTCGCATGTAGTGCGCTTGACACGGAAGCCATTGAGAGACTGTACGCGCTAAAGAGGCGCCCACGCAGCAAGCCCATTCCCGTGTTGGTGGATGACCTCACCAAAATACGCAAGCTCTCCTTCATGACGGAGGAGGATTGGAGGATAGTGGCGCAGCTGTCTCCCGGTCCAGTGACATTCGTGGTGCCGCTGCGCAACGACGAAAGCCTGCCAAAGGAATTCTTCCGGAACACCTTGGGAGTTAGGGTACCAAATCATGAGATGGCTCGTACCATATTGCGAGAATTCGGCGCACCGGTAGCCGCTACGAGCGCGAATGTGTCTGGAATGCCCGGCGTAGGCAGAGCTGCAGAAATTCCCCAGGAAATCAGGGATCATGTCACAGCGCTCATAGAGGATGACTCCGCTGTAGGTGGGGTATGCTCCACCGTCCTGGATGTCGTAACGCGTGAAGTACTGAGAATCGGCATGATATCGGAACAGAAAATCGCGGACGTGCTTCAATCGTGTTATAGGATACAATGGAATCAGTTGTAGGACACAGTACACAAAAACGTGCTCTAGTGGAAAATCATGGCGTAGTTGCATGGCTGTTTTGCGGCAAGCGGGGCATAGGGAAGTCCAGGCTAGCCCATGCATTCGCCAGGTACATACTCAAGTCTGAAACGTTGGATTCGAGCCCTGACGTCATGATAGTTGAAAGCTCGACGGAGCCGATAAGCATAGACAAAGTGCGTGGGATGAAGCATTTTTTGCACATGACAGCGGCCAATTCTGACCGGAAAGTGATCATATTGGACTGCATTGATGGGCTCAGCGCGAACTCTGCCAACGCAATGTTGAAGACCCTGGAAGAACCTCCTAAGGGCTCAGTGATGCTCCTTATCAGCCATAACTTGTACGGGGTGCCTATAGTGTTGAGGTCTAGGTGCGTAATACTGCGATTCCAGGAGCTCAGCTCTGAGGAGACGAGGCTAGTAATCAAGAAAAACCTCCCTGACATGCCGCAAATTGGGGACAAGGCGTCCGTCCTGTACGGGGGTGCTCCCGGCATGGTGGCGGAAGGCATAGAGCAGGAGATCGCACTGTACGACAGCCTTATATCAGCAACACGCACAAAAAGCTTCGCACTTATAGGGGATTTTCTGGACACAGACTTACCGCTACATAAGATTGAGCACGTAGTATTGAAGGTCATGGCGGATCTTGTTCACAACGCGCTAGATTGCAATACCAAAAGCGAAGCGCGTGATAGAGAAAATATCATCAATATGTTGGAAAGGCATTATAAGATTCGGGATTTGTTTCACACAGCCCGCACCATGCACCTCCACAAGAACGCGACGATCTTCAGGGTCTTCGAAATTATTATCGGCGTGAGATGAGTGAATAACGTTAACTTACCATCAATCATCACGTCACAGTGTGTATGAGTTAGGCTCCAGTACAGCTTATCATACACATATGCCGTGTGTTTACAACACAAAGCCATCAGCACTTAATAATGCGTTAGGTAATAGCGACAAATTTAGTTGACTATACAAACTAACCTAATATCCTAGGTCCAATTAACTTATGTCAAGTTAGGAGTTTTACTTATGAGTAAGGAAATCATAGTCAGGGCGTTGATGTCTAGCTTGGGCTTTACCAAAAAAGACTCGAGTAGTGCTTATGATGTGGTTATGTCAGCAATAAAGACTGCCTTGGAGACTAATAACTCCATTCGTTTGCATAACGTTGGCACTCTGCACGTAATTCAGTGCGCTGAGAAAAAATATCACAACCCCAAGACTGGCCACCTGGAAACTCTTCCGCCGAAGAGGAGAGTCAGGTTTAGGTCTAGCAGGAAGTTGTTGGATACCGTGAATGTGTAGGCAGTTGCTTGCCGTCGGCTTGTAGCTGAAGTTTCTGGAGATTTTTCCTCAGCGTGTGTTCTTACTGGACTTGTTCCTCGGCTGCGATGGCCGGTGTTGCCAGCTGGGCTTCTGGCTCGTGTTTGGATCGCGCTTGTTTCGGTGCCCAAGCACGTCAGTGTGGTAAATTCGCTGAGCGAGTGCTTTTGGTGTGGTCTTCGCCCGGCGCTGCCTGGACAGCGGAGGGCCGGTGTGTGGTCTCTGGAGCACAGGTGTGGCGTATGGTCTTGTTGTTGGGAACGTGTGGGAACCCTTGGGGATGGCACGGTGTTGTGGGCTGGCAGCAGCGCAGAGAGGGGCGGAAAGGTGTCAGGAGTAGTGTCGCGCAGCCAGGGGTGCGTGGTGCCAATGTCTAGCGTGCTTTTGCGATGATTTTCTTCATGTTCTGTACGGCTTCCCCAACGCCGTACAACAGGGATTTGCAGATCAGAAAGTGTCCGATGTTTAATGCAGATATGTGTTGCACTTTTGCTATTGTGGCAGCGCTCTCGTGGTCTATCCCGTGCCCTGCGTGACACTCTATCCCGAGGGAGTGGCTGTGCTCAGCAGCGCGGATTATTCTTCTCAGTTCATTCTCGGTTCGGTTCAGGCAGTATGCTCCTACGTGCAGTTCTACTTTGTCCGCATGTAACCTTTTCGCGCAATCTACCTGATCGTCCTCAGGTTCTATAAACAGAGTCACGCCAATACCACTTTGCTGCAAGCTCCGCACCACAGGGGCTAGAGTGTCAAACAATCCCCTCACATCCACACCAGACTCGGTAGTAACTTCTTCCCTCCTTTCTGGAACCAAACACACGTGCTGAGGTTGCACTTTTTTCGCTATTTCTAACATCTCGCCGGTGGCCGCCATTTCCAGATTTAGAGGCACTCTAAGGCACCGCCTTAAGTCGAAAACGTCGCCGTCCCTTATGTGCCTACGATCCTCCCTGAGATGGACAGTGATAAAGTCCGCACCAGACTCCACCGCCACAGTCGCAACATCCACAACACTCGGATAGCTAGTTCCCCTAAGATTGCGCAAGGTAGCCACATGATCAACGTTAACACCGAGCTGCACGGCAACTTTCCTACAAAACCATCACGATGTATGGTAAACCAAAACTACTCAACTTTATACAAATATTGTTTCGTGAGTTCAGGTAC
>JBQEQW010000029.1:0-21353 GCA_052043535.1 Anaplasma sp. | reverse complement strand
GCATTACGGTATGTGACGAGAAAGGTAGGCTGATTGACGGGGACCAAGTAATAGCCTTGATCATAAGGCACATGCGTATGACGAAGTCCATTACTGACGCTGCAGTTACGACAATGTCCAGCGGGTCCATGGACAGTTACGTGCAAAGCTTGGGGGTGAGGCTACATAGGTCGGAGGTTGGGGATCGCCACCTTGTCGATGCGATGAGAAAACACTCCTGCAGCGTTGGGGGAGAAAAGTCTGGACACATAGTTCTGTTGGAACACTCAACTACAAGTGACAGCCTGGTTGCTGCGTTGCAACTTCTTGCGATAATGCTGCTGGAAGGTAGGACAGCAAGCTCAATATTCAGCGACTTCGTGCCTATGCCCAGAGTACATAGGGACTTGCCTTACAGCTCGGATTTTGACTGCATAGAGCAACGCGTCAGGTCAGCTTTGTTGGATATGGGTAAAGTGCTAGAGGAAGTCAACGGCAGGATAATCTTCAGGAGATCCGGTACGGAAAAGCTAATCAGGTTTGTGGTGGAAGGAGAGGATGCCGTGTTGGTGGAGCAGGTTTCCGACGAGCTCGTTGTCATGATGCGGGGGCTAGGCGTGGTAGATGACCGCGCGGCAGTGGGACACGAGAACCTTGTGAGACCAGTAGAACTCTCGTATAGATGCCGCCAAGAACCTCCAGGGAGAAAGAATCTCCCGGGGCCTAGCCGGCGTGACTGAGAGGGATCTTAATCTCTCCTCTTTAATGACTTCTCGCAATCCTGGAAGACACGTCAGCTAGGCCCGCGCCTCGCGCTGTAACACTTGCGACGTGCCCAACAGCCCCGCATTGTACACAGTCTTCCCGGATACTATAGTTCTCAGCACTCTGCCCTTGACCACGCGGCCACGGAAGGGGGAGTTCTTTGACTTACTCGCAAATTTTGAGGTGTCCACAGTCCACTCATGATCGGGATCGAACACAACCAAATCCGCAACCAGGCCCTTCAGCACCCTACCCCTAGGAATTTTAACTATGTCTGCCGGCTTGTTGGTCAACTTAGACAAAACATCCATCAGGCTCATTTTCCCTTCGTGATATAACTCCAACGACAACGGGAGCATCGTCTCCAACCCCACGATGCCAAACGCGCAACTGGAGATTGGAAGGGCTTTATCCTGGTGGGAGTGAGGTGCATGGTCGGTTGCTATGCAGTCTATCGTACCATCTTGTAGACCTTCGATCATGCACAGGCGATCCTCCTCAGTCCTGAGAGGCGGGTTCATCTTCGCCATGGCACCGTGCTCCATCACCGCATTCTCGGTCAACGTGAAGTGATGCGGCGTGACCTCACACGTTACGGGAAGCCCCTCGGCCTTCGCCGCCCTTATCAAGTCGAGCGACTTTTTCGTTGATACATGAAGCACATGATATCGTGCGCCAGGAACTGTGCGCAGCAAGTCTATATCACGGCCCACCATTATGCTCTCAGACAGGTCGGAGATGCCTTTCAGCCCCAACTCTCTCGAGACCTTGCCCTCGTTAATACACCCACCGTCCGAAAGGTGGCAGTCCTCTGCGTGTTGGGCAACTACAACACCCAGGACACTCGCGCGTTCAAAGGCGAGCTTCATAGAACGTGCATTCATTACCGGAGAACCATCATCGGTGAAGCCCAAGGCACCAGCCCTCCTGAGTGCGGTCATGTCGACCACGGACCCGCAAGGCAGAGTGATGGACCCGTAAAATTCAATATTGACGCAAGAGCTCTCCAGCGCTCTCATTTTCAGGTGATTTGCCACCATCACATTATCGATGTGTGGCGAAGTGTTGGGCTGGCACACCACGGTAGTAACACCGCCAGCAGCCGCTGACCTGCTGCCCGTATCTATAGTCTCTTTGTATTCGCCCCCTGGTTCCCTGAAGTGCACGTGGATGTCCACTATGCCGGGCATCACTACACTCCCCCGGCAGTCCACTACTTCATCTGCGCTGGACAGGTTAACGGCAGGGGACCCGGACCCAAAGTCCAAAATTTCCTTCCCCTTTGTCACTAGATACCCCGAGACATCAGTGTTGGATGCGGGATCAATAATCCTGGCGTTGGTGTACACGACAGCGTAATCTGAACGCTGGCCGTGGCCCAACAACTCCCAAGACTGCTCCACGTTTACCGCTTCCATACACACACTCACACCAAAACCACCAAAGTTCAGGGTAGGTTAAATTCGTTAAAATAGTCAATAATATTTTCCGTTAGCACCGCAGCGACCTCCGGTTTTGTCATGACCGGAAAGGACCTGACTGAGTCCTTTGTCACTATCGATATTTTGTTGTAGTTGCTGCCCATGGTAGGCTCTTTCCCCTTTACGTAATATCCGTTCGCGATTACCCAATCGCAGTACTTGTACACCAACTTCTGGCGGGCGGATTCCACCAAGTTCTCAGCAGATTCTAGGCAGCACCCTATTACCAATTTCGGTCTCTTTTCCGCTATGCCTATGCACCTGGCGATGTCGGGACTGTGCATCATGCTAATCGTGTTCACAGAGCTCTTCTTAAGCTTGCTACCATGGCGGTAAGGTATCCAGTCTGTCACCGCTGCTGTGAATATTGCCACATCCACCGGCAGCAGATCTAGGCAGGTCTGCAGCATGTGTGCAGAAGTTTCTACATGAAACACCCGGTAGAGGTCGAGATTCGGCTCTATTTGTACCGGGCAAGATACCAAATTTACCTCCCATCCAGTTTTACCCATGCACTCCGCGAGCGCATATCCCTGTTTGCCGGAAGATCCACTGCTTATGTAGCGCACGGGGTCTATGTACTCCCTGGTGGACCCTGCAGTTATCAACACGCTAACCACTAAACACCTAAGATTTTTTATCTGTGAGGAATGGTATATCAATGTGTGATACCTTGCAAAATTAATAATAAGTACCACCACCCTTGCGGGCATGGTACTCAGTTGATTATGGACCATACTTGCAAGTCTTGGTATAATGCCGGCCCGGTGGACCCTATTGATAGTTTTGTTATGAAGGTACGAGTGGAGTCGGACAGCATGGGGGACGTTGAAGTTCCAGCTGAACGCTACTGGGGCGCTCAAACACAGCGTTCCCTGGCCAATTTTGAGATTGGGGAGGAAAAGATGCCACAGCCTTTGGTGCGTGCTTTGGGCGTGGTGAAGTTTGCGGCAGCGCGTGCAAACATGAAGAGCGGGAACATTGAGCAGTCTGTAGGGGAGGCCATCTGTGCGGCCGCACTTGAAGTTATCAGTGGTGTGCTGGATACTGAGTTCCCGCTGGTGATATGGCAAACGGGTTCTGGCACGCAGACCAACATGAACGCGAATGAGGTCATAGCAAATCGGGCAATAGAGATGTTAGGGGGTAAGATGGGCAGCAGGTCTCCTGTCCACCCGAACGACCATGTAAATTACTCTCAGTCATCTAATGATGTGTTTCCCACTGCGATGCACATAGCCGTTGTGACTGAGGTAGAGAAGGGGCTACTCCCTTCGTTGGCGACGCTCCACGCAGCGCTACGGGCTAAAGCGAAAGAATTTTCCAGCATAGTAAAAATAGGGCGCACACACCTACAGGATGCCACGCCTTTGACGCTGGGGCAGGAGTTTTCTGGGTATGAACATCAAGTCAAAAAAGGTATAGAACGCGTCAAGCACGCAGTAGAAGATGTACGTCAGCTTGCCCAGGGAGGTACTGCCGTCGGTACTGGGCTAAATGCGACAAAGGGTTTTGCGGAGGAGTTTGCCAAGGAGGTTACCAGCATTACTGGAATCAAGTTTGTGACTGCGGACAACAAGTTTGAGGCTCTTGCTACGCATGACGCCTTAGTGCAGCTGAGTGGGGCTCTCAATACGCTGGCTGTGGGCTGCATGAAGGTGGCGAACGACATCAGGCTTCTCGCCTCCGGGCCCAGGTGTGGTGTGGGTGAGATAATTCTCCCTGCGAACGAACCGGGGTCATCCATCATGCCTGGAAAGGTGAACCCCACGCAGTGTGAAGCCCTGACTATGGTCTGTGCGCAGGTTATGGGGAACCACGTTGCAGTTTCGGTTGGTGGGTCAAATGGGCACTTTGAGCTGAATGTATTCAAGCCCATGATAGCGTACAATGTATTGCAGTCCGTGCGGCTGCTATCGGATGCCTGCACGAGTTTTTCCGATAAATGTGTAAGTGGCATAGAGGCGGACAGGGAGCGTATAGCCAGCCTGTTGGGACAATCGCTGATGCTGGTTACTGCGTTGAACAAGCACGTAGGCTATGACAATGCCGCAAAGGTGTCGAAATTTGCGTTTGAAAACCGAGTGTCGCTTAAAGAGGCAGCTGCAAAATTAGGTTTAGTTGATGAAGCGAAGTTTGATGAGATGGTAGATCCGAGGAAGATGATTAACCCAGATTAAAAGATGGAATAAGTTTTTAATAATTTGTTTACTCGAATCAGCGGAGATTTGATGTGCTTGTGACAGGGTGCGGCTTGCCATGGCCCCCGTAGTGTGGTAAGTTTGTCGTTGACGAGCCTGTGGCTGCGTGCTACGCTGGAGCTCTAGTTCGGGTAGGTGGCGTTTGTTATGGCTGAGGAAGACGAGTATAAGGAGATCATCCGGCAGTGCATGGGGAGTGTGAAGGAGGTATTCGGCGAGGGTAAGTTCGACGACGTTATCGCTTCCATCATGAAGATGCAGGAGAAAGTCCTGGCTTCCGGCATGAAGGGTGCTGAGGCCGTAGGGCAGATCACTTCCGGGGATGGTTCTTTTGAAAGTGAGGTGGGTGATCGCCTGCTGCAAGAGCTGACAGCGAGATTTGAGGCCAAGCTTGCAGAGGAGCTGAGAGTTATCAAGAAGAGGCTTCTTAGGCTTGAGAGAGCGGTGCTTGGTAGCAATAGCACCACGGCTCCAGCTGATTCCGCCTAGTCTCAGTCGCTTGTAGTCCTGTACGGTTTCTGGGGCGGGGTTCCTGGTGAACCGCGGGGCTTCCTTCTTTCGTTTGCTTTTGATCATCCGGCAATTCTTTTGTGTTCCTGAAAATTTCGCTGGGGACCTTTTTCCACGTTATATGAGTCGCGGGGTCGCTATGCTGCACTCCAGTGGTTTGTGCGCTGCGGCAGTACGGTGCCTGGTGTAGAATTTCCATGCCTTGTGCGGTGTTTCTCCACACGGTGTGAGGACTCCCAGAGGACGGCCCACTGCAGATTGCACGACTCTCCGGCACTGCAGCCGTTCGTGTCAAATTTTGGATGCCCTGCAATGGGGTGTCACGCAGGTTGGTCTATTGGAGCAAGAGTTTCAGTGAGGTATCCGGATTTTTTTGGTGGTATTCCTGTATGGGCATTACTTCGGGGCCGCTTCCGGATTTTAGGTTTTGGAGGGCAAGTACGATCGCCTTCGCACCCGAAAGCGTAGTGCTGTGGGGTATCCTCTTGTTGATTGCGGTCCTCCTAATATCCGCGCTGTCGGAGACTGCCTTTATTCCCGCTGATGTGTTGATCACTAGCACTATCTCGCCCTCGTTGAGCATATCTACTATATGGGGTTGGCCCTCTCGTACCTTGTTGACACGCGTGGTGCTAATGCCCAGATTGTTGAAATATTTTGCAGTGCCTGTGGTGGAGAAAAGCTCAAACCCTAAATCGACGAGTGCCCTCGCTACGTATGCAGCCGCGGGCTTATCGCTGTCCTTCACCGATAAAAATACTTTGCCGGATGTTGGTAGCTCGTATCCGGCGGCGATTTGAGACTTCACAAATGCCATTCCGAAAGATTTGTCTATGCCCATAACTTCCCCTGTGGACTTCATCTCAGGGCCTAGCACCGGGTCTATGTTTGTAAACCTTGAGAATGAGAACACTGCTTCTTTGACTGCAGTGTAGGGCATTGCGGCCACCGTGCCGCTGCCGCAGGATAGCTTCTCCCCCAACATGACTGCCGTTGCTAACCTTGCTATGGGAATGCCCGTAGCCTTTTCGATAAATGGAATGGTCCTACTGGCCCGCGGGTTGGCCTCAAGCAGATAAATTTCTCCGTTCTGAATCGCATACTGCACATTCAATAGCCCCCTTACCTTCAGTGCCAGGGCAACCTCTTTGGTATATTGCGATATGAGGCTTATTGTACTGTCATCCAAGGTGTATGGGGGGAGGGAACAGGCTGAGTCTCCGGAGTGGATCCCTGCCTCTTCTATGTGCTCCATCACGCCTGCTATGTAAACCTGCTCTCCGTCGCAGATTGCATCCACATCAACCTCGGACGCGTCAGTCAAAAATTTATCTATGAGCAGCGAACCTGAATCGAAAATTTCTCCGTGAGTTGCCAGATACGCGTACAGCGCAGTTTCGTTGTGTACTATAGACATAAACTGTCCGCCCAGAACATACGAGGGGCGCAGCAGAACTGGGAATCCCACGACAAGAGCCTTGTGCAGGACCTCCTCTGCGGAGTCACAAGTCTCGCTGGGTGGTTGTTTCAGTCCAAGTTCTGCCAACAGCTGGCAGAACTTCACCCTATCCTCGGCCAGGTCAATGGAGTCAAAACCCGTCCCAACTATGTCTATGGACTTGTCATGCAGCACCTTGGCCAACTTCAGAGGGGTTTGACCGCCCAACTGCACTATCACCCTGACCGAAGCGGATGATCCCACAGACTCTTTGCGTATAATGTCCAAAACACATTCCCGCGTCAGAGGCGAAAAATAAAGCCGATCTGAGATATCGTAGTCAGTAGAAACAGTCTCAGGGTTGCAGTTGATTATTATGGTCTCAAGTCCCATCTGCTGTATCATGTGCGCTGCGTGCACACATGTGTAATCAAACTCTATTCCCTGTCCAACCCGGTTAGGCCCGCTACCTAGTATTATCACCTTATCCTTGTTTGTTACCCTGGACTCGCATTCGGGGGTGCTGAGAGCGTCGCCCTCGTAGCATCCGTACATGTAGGACGTGTCTGTTCTAAATTCTCCCGCGCACGTGTCGATATGTTTGTACACCGGTCTGACGGACAGGGTCTCCCTTAAGTTCTCTATGTATTCGATATCCTTGCCACTCAGTTCCGCCAACCTCGCATCCGAAAACCCCATCTTCTTCAGTTGTAGCAACTCGGCCTTAGTCTCGGGTAGGCCGCTAGTCCTCACTTTCTGCTCGAACAGTACTATATCCTCTATTTGTCTCAGGAACCACGGATCGTACTGGGTTATTTCGTTGATTTTCTCCACGCTAATGCCCATCCTTAGCGCATCGGCAGCCATAAAGATCCTGTGCGGAGACGGACTTGCAAGGGCACCATAAACCTGCTCCACACTTGTATCGGCAGGGAAAAATTCATTCATACCGGTGTATCCAGCTTCCAAGGAGCATAAAGCCTTCTGTAGGGATTCGGAGAATGACCTGCCTATTGCCATAACCTCGCCCACAGACTTCATGGACGTAGAAAGCTCCTGCTTCGGAACCCGAAATTTCGCAAAGTCAAACCTGGGAACCTTGACTACTATATAATCCATGACCGGCTCAAATGATGCCGGGATAGAGATGGCGCAGTCGTTCGCTATCTCGTCTAGGGTGTATCCTACGGCCAATCTCGCGGCAATTTTGGATATGGGGAACCCTGTGGCCTTTGACGCAAGAGCAGACGATCGAGAGACTCTGGGGTTCATCTCGATCACCACCATCTCGCCCTCGCACTGAGGGTTTATGGCGAACTGCACGTTCGATCCCCCAGTTTCCAGTCCGATTGCCTCCAATATGTCGAAGGAAACGTTCCGCATGTGTTGGTATTCTTCATCGCGCAATGTGATGGCAGGGGCCACTGTAATGCTGTCCCCCGTGTGCACGCCCATTGGGTCTACATTCTCAATAGAGCATACTACTATGCAGTTGTTCTGGCGATCCCGCATCACCTCCATTTCAAACTCCTTCCATCCTATGATAGACTCATCGACCTGGACCTCAGAAATCGGGGACATCGCGAATCCAAGATTCACAGCCCGATAAAACTCCTCCTTGGTTCGGGCTATGCCTCCGCCTATGCCGCCTAAAGTGAAAGAAGGCCGAACAATCGCTGGCAGCCCTATATACTCCAACACGGGCTCCACTGGGTCGCCAGATTTAAGAACCAAGCTTTTGGGACACTTTGCCCCAACTTTTTCCACTGCTCCCCTGAACAGACCGCGGTCTTCCGCTCTTCTTATTGCACCCTCATTGGCGCCTATCATCTCAACGTTGTACTTCGATAGCACTCCCAGAGTGGTGAGCTCCATGGCGACATTTAACACAGTTTGCCCACCAACCGTCGGCAAGATGGCATCTGGACGTTCCTTTGCTATTACCCTCTCTAGGATCTCTGCGGTGATCGGCTCAATGTATGTCACGTCTGCCGTGCCAGGGTCGGTCATAATGGTGGCCGGATTGGAATTCACCAAAATGACCCTATAGCCTTCCTTCTTCAACACTTTACAGGCTTGGGTGCCCGAATAATCAAACTCACACGCCTGACCTATCACAATAGGTCCCGCGCCCACAATAAGCACGCTCTCTATATCTTCGCGTTTTGGCATCTATTTTTTCCCGGTAACAGCCTGCGGAATGTTACTACAATATAAGCAAAAAGCAAAAGGGGGACTGCACTTAGAATGTGGTTGGCTTCAACAAGTGGAGTGAAGATTCTTGAGAAGCCGAAACACGGGTACTATCTTCCATTTTGTGTGACGCAGAAGGGCCACGCGCAGTTGGGATTTTTCTGATAACTTTTCCTGACGAGCAGCGTATCACGCCGGCACTACTCCTGATCAGCGTGCATTTTGAGGACACGGCGACTCATGATCAGGATCTTAGGGAAATTCCAACCTAAGCTTCTACCTGCACTACTAGTACCGTCATGCAGGAAGGTCACAGAGCTGGTACTAGGGCTCAGAAACTAGGTTGATGGCTACAAACCTAAAGCTGGCCGTAGTAGCATCTGAGCGATATCAAGCGCAAGCTTATTTAGGGGTACGTTGTGTACCCTTATGAGCTCTATCTCCTGTTGTAGTAAAAACGTTGACACAATCGCTGTAGGCAGGTCTCGAGACTGTGATTCTGCCTGCATAACGGCGGTGAGCATGGACTTACGCGAATGCCCAATGCATATGGGAAGACCTAGGACCCTAAACTGCGATATGTTCCTCGTGATGTGCCAGGAGTATTTAGGTGCCTTTCCGAAACCCAGCCCTGGGTCTATTATGATGCGTTGCCGATCCACGCCACTGGACACCAACGTATCTATTCTCACCCCTAACCACTCGATCATCTCTCCCATCAACTGCTCCGGGGTATCTGGTTCCTGCCTGACGTGGGAAACCGGTATCCCGAAGTTGTGCATAACGATTATTTTGGCCTCATCACTTTTTGCAAGGGTGGGAGCCATATCGCTGTCCATCAAGCCACCAACGTCGTTTATATAATCAACGCCCAGGCCAATAGCCCACGCGGCGGTCCGTGCATTTCTCGTATCGAGACTGACCTCCACGTCCGAACTGTGGGCAATATCAATAACTTCAGGCAAAATTCCCCTGAGTCTATCTAACTCTTCTTTCTGGGAGATGGCTGCAGCGCCAGGTGCACTAGACTCGGCCCCTACGTCTATCACATCAGCCCCCTCGGTGACTAACTCTTCTGCGTGCCTGAGTGCGTCATCGACCCTAAAAAACTTACCTCCATCAGAGAACGAGTCAGGAGTGACATTCAGAACCCCCATGATCTTGGTGCGCGCATAGCCCATGTGGAGACCTACCTGATCAGCAGCATAGCGGATATTACGCAGGCCGTCTGTAGCGCGACTCTGGCAATCATGATCTTATTCCGGTATTTCGTGTAAAAACTTCCACCTGTAGACGCCAGCACAACCCCCGACACCAGTGACAGCACCGTAAGCAGTGACAGCAGAACGACGACTACCAACTTCATTCGAGGTGGCCTAAACCTTAGTGTGGGCATTCTAAAGCCTGGCTTTAGCTTGTGCAACACTAATTTACTTTATGATAAGTGAGTTTTTATAGTAATATCGAGGCTTAATAACGGCTGGGGCTGCGCTCAAAGTTGTTGTGTGCCTGGCTTGTGGTATTTGGGGTGTATAGTGGAAGGTGTAAAATTTGACTTTTCGACGCTGAAGGAACTAAAAAAAAGTGTTCTCTATCAAACATTGGAAAAGTGCAAAAGCGTGTTCTGGTTCGTGTTTTGGTTCAGTTCCGGGATAAACGTGTTGGTGCTATTCTTGCCGCTGTACACCTCACAAGTCTTGGATAGGGTGCTCTCCAGTGGGAGTGCGTCCACCCTTGCGATGCTAAGCTTAGTCACAGTGGGCGCGCTGATTTGCTCGTCTATGCTAGATGTCTGCCGCTCTCTTGCGATGGCGAAGGTTGCGGACTGGATAGACAGAGAAGCCACACCTGATCTTATCGTGAGGTCCATAAGTTTAACCTCCGTGAAGGCATCAACTTCCAGTGGGGAGGTCATACGCGATTTGGGTGTGGTTAAGAGCTTTATCACAGGATTTGGAATACTGTCCTTGTTTGATATGCCATGGGCTGTAGTGTACCTTGCGGCCATATTCATGATACACCCTGTCACGGGGTACATAGCTGTGGTTGGGATAACCCTATTGGTGCTGATGGCAATTTGGAATGAAGTGGCGACTAAGCGAGTCATGCAGGAGTCCAATGAGGAGAATGTCCGCAACATAAACTATATCGACGTGGCGAGCAGAAACGCAGAGGTTGTGGAGGCCATGGGAATGGTCAGGCACATAGTGGCTGAGTGGTCAGGCAGAAATGCCCACAACCGCGAATTGCAGATCAAAGCGCAGGGGAGATCCAATGTAATTATGGGTGTCACAAAATTTGTGCGCTCTGTTTTGCAGATCTCCGTCATAGGGGTTGGAGCGTGGCTCGCCATCCATGGGCACAAAACTGCTGGTGGAATCATAGCTGCGTCCATTCTGATGGGTAGAGCATTGGCTCCGTTTGAAGCTGCGATAAATACTTGGAAGATGCTGCTGTCGGCGCGAATCTCGTACAGGCGACTCCAGGCCCTTTTGCTTTCGTTTCCGAAAAGGGAGCAATCCATGGTGCTGCCTAAGCCCAAGGGGGGCGTTACTATGGAAAGGGTATTCTTTACCCCCTATGGGTGCAATAAGCCCACAATTAAGGGTGTGACCTTCGCGGTCGCTCCCGGGAGCGTTGTAGGGGTTATCGGTCCCAGCGCTTCCGGTAAGTCAACTCTGGCCAAGCTTTTGGTAGGGGTATGGAAGCCTCTGTCTGGGGTTGTGAGGCTGGATGGCGCAGATGTTTACACCTGGGACAGGGAAGATTTTGGTAACTACGTTGGGTATTTGCCTCAGGATGTTGAGCTCTTCCAAACCTCTGTGAAGACCAATATCGCGAGGATGGCGCCCGATCAGGACCCTGAAAAGGTAATCAAGGCTGCGAAGATAGCAGGGATTCACGAGATGGTGCTACATCTTCCGAGTGGTTACGACACGGTAATAGGTAACGGCGGGGTGGTTTTGTCAGGTGGCCAGAAGCAGATGTTGGGGTTGGCCAGAGCGTTCTACGGGGATGTGAAGTTTTTAGTGTTGGATGAGCCCAATGCAAGCCTGGATGGAAGGGCGGAAGCCAGCCTAATGCAGGCACTTCTATACGCAAAACAGCAGGGCATTACTACTTTCGTGGTAACGCACAAAATGCAACTGCTGAATGCTGTGGAGCAGGTTATCGTCATGGATGATGGTATGCTGGCTGCCATGGGCGATAGGGACGAGATATTAAGTCGATTCACCGTCAGCAGGAGGTCTGCAGCTGCGGCGCCTTACGGGGTAGATAACCCGCGGGAAGACAATGCACATCCGGGCGGTCGGGCTGCTGCAGAATTCGGGAAGGTCGGATCGCTTCCTCCTGCGCCACATGAGGCAATTTCTGATGGCACGCATGCCGGGTCTTCTGAGGGTGTTGCTAAAAAGAATAACGAAGAAATTTTGCCCCTAGCTTCGCAGAGCCCTGCAAACTCGTCGCCGTCATCCAGCACAGCTAACGTGGTTGCTGACGCTGACAGTGAAGGGGATAAGGCAAATGAAGGCACAACGCCTTCCGACTCTGCGTCGTCAACTGCGGGTGAAGACCAGGTAGGAGGTGGTGCAGCAACTTTGGAAGATAGCTGGCCTAGGGTCAGTGCCAGTGATGAAGCCGCTGCGCCAAAGCCCCGCAGTTCAAGAGGGACAACTGCCTCGTCTAGCCCCGCGCCAGTGGTGGTGCGCCGCCGAAGTTCGCGTGCCTCCACAGGACATGAGGGTACGAGGGGGGGCAACACGCGTGGCAGAAGGGGTAATACTACGTCTGGAAGGAGGAGCGCCTCTTCCACTATGGAGCCTTCCAAAGCGCGAAGCAGTTACTCTGAAAGGAAGCCGTTTAGTAAACAGTCAGCGAGCAGCGTCGCGGGGGGGGCAGCAAGTAACCAGCGCAGGGAATCAGCGGGCAGGGTAGGGCGTCGCGTAACAGGAAGAAGGGCTACCGCCCTGGAAGAAGGTGTGCGTAACTTGCTATCCAAAGCTCCAGCTCACAACATGGATGCGGGAAGGGCTGGCCACAGCAGTAAGCTGAGTGATGCCAGGACGAAGGTTCCGGCATCAACAGGTGTGGGCGAATCCGGCGGTAGCCAACGGCATGTGGGGGTACTGGCTGCAGATCCGGAGTGAACAGGTCCTTATGATACTCCGTAAACTTGCAGAACTGTCCGGGTTGTTGCTTCCTGACGTGCTGGTTTTTTCTTTTTTTAATGGTTGTATGTAACATGATGCGGAAAGATTGGTAGGGCGTATGTCAAAGGCTGTCGTTATCGAGAAGACTGGTGGTGTGGATGTCCTCAAGTATGTTGATGTTAACGTTGGGGGGCCAGGTAGGGGCGAGGCTCTAGTTGAACACACAGCCATAGGTCTAAACAGGTATGATGTTGAGTGCCGCTCAGGTGCCAGGAAGACGCGTTATGTACCTGGAATTCTGGGGACAGCAGCTGCCGGGGTCATAAGAGCGCTGGGACCTGATACAGATGCGTTGAATGTGGGAGATAGAGTAGGGTACTGCACCGCGCCTGGGGGTGCGTATTCTGAGACCAGGTTAATACATCAGCGCTATTTGTTCAAAATTGCTGATGATATCAGCGATAAAGTTGTCGCTGCGGCTATGCTGAAAGGTATGACAGCCCATTACCTAACCCACAGGATATATGATGTGCGCTCTGGTACGTTTATGTTGGTTTATGGGGCGTCCGGCGGTGTCAGCAATATTCTTTGTCAATGGGCTAAGTACAAGGGTGGCAGGGTCATAGGGGTTGTCGATTCCAAAACTCGTGCCAACGCAGCGAGAGATGCTGGTTGCGATTACATTATGGATCTTATGGACAGGGACCTGGTGAAGGAGGTCATGTCCATCACAGGGGATAAGGGGGTGAATGTTGTGTACGACCCTCTGGGTGCTGTTGTGGGCAAGCACTCCTTCAGCACTTTGGGATATTTTGGCCTGTACGTTTCCTACGGTAGCATTTCTGGTCCCATGCCCAGTGTCAGTATGTCTACGCTGAGTGCAAAGTCATGTTTCATCGCAGCACCTCTAATCCAGCACTACAAGAGTTCCAGGTTGGAAATAGGTCTAACCGCCATGGAAATTTTTGAGATGCTTAGAAGAGGGCACTTACAGGTCGAAGTAGGGCGAACGTATAAGTTTAAGGATATTGCTAAAGCCCACAAGGATGTTGAGGCCAGAGAGCGCATAGGGATGGGCGTGATCACTCTCTAGCGCAAGCCGCGATTTCAGCCGACCATAGTGGCACTTTCCGGGTTTGGAGCATCGTCACGAGGCGGAGTAGTCACGAGGTGGAGTAATGCAGCCGGGGGTGGTGCGGTGCGTGCGTTCGCCTGCTGTTAGGCCCGTGAGGTTTCCATGCACAGTACGTCTGCATCGCCGGGGAACATGGGTTGAAGGCAGGCTGTTTTCTTTGCAAAAATTTCCGGATTTGTGGTGATAATGTCGTACCAGGACTTCCTGCACGAGGGGCCCACCCCGGCTATGTAGAGTTCGTCCTCTGCGCGGGTAATTGCCACATAAAGCAAGCGCAAATATTCATTGTATTCCTCCTGTCTCTTGTGGGTTTTTAGGTCCCGGCAGCGTGCATTGGTGTCGCCAGAGCACCATAGAGGGGCATTTTGCTCGTCAAAAACGATCTGCAGCTCGCATTTTGGAACACTGGTTGTGTCAGGCAGAAACACCACGGGCGATTGCATCCCCTTTGCGCTGTGTACGGTCATTATCCTCACGGCGTCCCCTGAGGTGTTGATATCGATCTTTATCTCCGGATTTGTGCTCTTAATCCAGTGTATGAAAAACTCCAAAGTGTCGTGATTGCTGAGTCCGGATTTGATGAGTAGATCAGCAAACTCGTCAATGATTCCCGCCGAAGCCTGGCCTAAATGTTGCAGCAATTTTTCCCGATGCTCCGACAGAACAAAACAATACATGTCGGAGGGACTGCGGTGTTTGGCGATGGTTATTAGCAGCTCAAGATGACTTGTCACGCCACTCAGCGGCGCAAACGTCCGCAGCTTGTCCCACAGGGAAACAGAATCAGTACGGCTAGTTGCGATGCTGAGTAGATCGGTGTCGGTAAGTTCGAAGATGGGGGATTTCAGCAAGGCTGCGAGCGCAATGTCATTCTCCTGCAGAAGCAGGAACTCTCCCAAATTTACCAGGTCTTGGACTACGATATAGTCCATGATGTTGAACCTATCTCTCCCGGCAACTGGAATTCCAACTTGCTTCAGCTCATGGATCATATGATCCACAAGAGAACTTCTGTGGCGGACCAATATTAGTATATCACCGGCGGTCAAGGGGCGTTTTTTGGCGACTAGCATTCTTCCACTTTGGATCCACGAACTTATAGTTGCAGCGATGGTCCTGGCTAGTAACTGAGAATCGGTGTTCCGTAGGTTGCGCGCCATAGCATCGACCTCTACATCCCATGCATAGAGTTTTGTATGCGTTTCGGTGCGTATTAGGGGCCATACTTCTACATACCCATACTCGAATTTGCGGAAGGTTTCGTGCCTGATTTCTTGCTCCTCCTGGAAGGATACTTGCTCCTTCAGCGAATTGAACACTCTGTCCACGAGTAACAGGATGGGCTCTGTTGATCTGAAGGATTTGTGTAGCTGAACAGTGCACGCGTCGTTGTTTTTTGCAGCGAAATACCGGTGCATAACGTGGAAATAGTCAGGTCTTGCATTCTGAAAACCGTAGATAGACTGTTTCACATCCCCCACGACAAACAGCGTGCACTTGTTGTCTCTGCTACCAAGACCTGCGAAGAACTCGTTGCATAATTCTGCCACTATGCGCCATTGCTCCAGGCTGTTGTCCTGAGACTCGTCTATTAGTACATGGTCGATTTTACTGTCCAGGCAAAAGAGCACCCAATCCTTGTAGTCCGGGTGCGAGATTAAATCGAGCGCAAGTCGGATCACGTCGTTATAGTCCAGATACCTCGAGAGTTTTTTGTCTAATTCGTAGAGCTGCGTGCACTTTTGTGCAATACGCGCGAGGTGAAATGTGCGCTTCGTTATGCGCTCTGTGTAAAACTGTTCCGCAAATTCAAGTAGCCGTTTCTGCTCCAATGCAACTATTCCTGCTACCTCCGGGAATTGCTCTAAGATGCCCTTGCTCACTATGCCGGATAGGGGCTTGATTTCTAGGGATTGTGGATCGATGAAAATCTTCAGGTAGTCCGCCACTTCCTCGGGGGACCTTTTTACGGAATTGTTCCATGCACTGAGTTTGGCGCGGATTTTTTTATCTCGAATACCACCGCCGGCCAAAGCGTCTATCAGCAACGTGGGGCAAGATACGACTTCAGGGCTTGCTGTCTGCGCGGGAGGCTCCTCTATGTGGGAAATTTTGCATTGCTTACTCATTACTCTATACACTAGGTCGTACAAGGCGTTGGTTTTAAGCTCCGTGGAGATCCCAGCCAGATCATTGTCTATACTTCTGTCTTCGCGTAACAATTGCGCAAAGATTCTAGGGTACGACTCCTCGAACTCTCTAACCCTGAAGTCCGCTGAGATACCCGTCTCCACCGGGAATGATGATATCAGAGAGTGGCAGAAACCGTGCACTGTCTGTACTTTTAGGAGCGTTGGTATGTGGAAGAACAACTCTCGGGCTCGCCTGCAGGATTGGGGGTCCGCTTCTTTGTAGCACACCTCCTGTAATTTTCCAGCAAGCAAGTCCTCGGGTAGCGACAGCCACTCACTTACAATTCCATATATCCTTTCCCTGATCTCGTGCGCAGCGGCGTTGGTAAAGGTTAGGCAGAGTATGTTACGCTGCCCTGACATTAGCAGCCGTACTACTCTGTGTACCAACAACTTAGTTTTCCCGGTGCCGGCAGATGCGCTTATCCAGACGAACCCCCGCTCTGGGTCGGTAGCATTTTCGTGCTGTGTGTCAAGTTTATAATTTTTCACCGGCCCTGCCCTTTTACTTTCTTAATCTTTCTGTTCATGATTAAATCATAATTTGGTGGTAGAGCGTATAAGCTTGGTATCTGGAGAGTAGCGGAACATGAGCGGTGTGAGGAGGATTTTTTTGGCCGGTGTCTTATGCACTTCGTTAGTTGCCTTTGGAAGCCTCGCCGATGACGTTGAGTATGGTGCGGAGTATGTTCCATATGAGGCAGGCGTACCTTCTGGGGAGGAAACGTCAGAGGCAGAATCCGATGTCGACATAGATGGCGGTGTTATGGCGTGGTATGACTTGGGCTTTGGCGATTCGGTTCCCAAAAAAAAGAAAAAACAACCCGATGTAGCGCAGGAAAAGACGACAGATGGTGAGGACCAGTCCAAACAAGGGGAGCAGGCGGGCAGCGAGGAGGCAGAAGCAACTGATGATAAAGCGGGCACTGGTGCTGTTAACGAGCAGCCACCCACAACTGGGTGGCAGCATCGAAGACCTATCCATCCGCATATAGAGCTGCGCGAATATAACAGTTCGAATGCGCACCTTCCCCGTTTCCGTGACTTAAAGGAGCGCTACCGGCACGTGTTCTATTGTGCGAAATCGGGCAATATCACCGGGCTTATGGCTGTTATTGATGAACTGGAGAGTTTGGGCAAGGGGCGCAAGTTCGTCTTGGAAGAGCTCCTCACCAAGGAGGGTGACAATCTGCTGATTTTTTCTGTGAGGAATGGTGCCTTGGACACCGTTAGATATTTGCTGTCGATAGGTGTAAACGTTGAGGCCAAGAACGCCAAGGGGGAAACTCCGCTCAGTGTCGCGGTGGATAGTGGCAACATCGATATGATAAATGCCATAAGCGAGATGAAAGTCGGCTTTGACGTGACGCAAGAGGAGTAGAATGTAGTCTGTGCGTGATTGTGCACCCTGGACGGGTTTTTCCAACGCGTAAGATGGGCCCCTGTGCGAGCCGCGGGCCGCCTTGTGTCGAATACTATAGTGATAACGGGGGTATGTCATGCACAAAAATGTGGTGGGTCAGCAAGACAGTTTCATATCGTCCATACGTAACATAACCAGTAAAGAGCTACTGTGCTTCAGTGGGTACCGAGTCATCGTTTTTATGATGCTGGTCATTGTTGGCTTAGGGATGTGTTGTCTGTTGAGCGATTTTTCGCTGCTGTCCATAGGTGCCAGCTGTCTGTTCATGTTCCTCATTGCATGTGCACCCAGCGGATTTTTCATCAACGCTCCCAACGAGGCCAAGGTGGTGGAATTCTTTGGTGAATATATCGGCACATCGTTCGGGACGGGTTTACTGTTTACTGTGCCATTTTCCACAAAGCGTGGAGTCTCCTTAAAAGTTGAGAGCATTAACACTTCCGTGATGAAGGTAAATGATGCAGATGGGAATCCCATAGAAATAGCGGCTGCAATAGTATGGAGGGTGATATGCCCGGCGAAGGCGTGTTTTAACATCAGCAACTACCATGGGTTTATCTCAGTACAGGGGGAAACAGCGCTTAGGGAGCTCGCCGGCAGCTATCCATATGACGCCAACTCCGGCGTGTCCTTGCGCCAGAATTCGACTGAAATTTCTCAAAAACTTAAGGAGATCCTGCGGAGTAGAATGGGCATTGTTGGTATTGAGATCGAAGATGCTAGAATATCTCACCTTGCGTACTCCTCCGAAATAGCGCAGGTTATGCTGAGGAGACAGCAAGCCAGGGCGATCTCAGAAGCCAGAGTATGCATCGTGAAGAATGCGGTGAACATGGTAGATGAAGTACTGGTACATCTGGAGTCGACACATAAAATTAATCTCACGGATGATCAAAAACTAAAATTTGTGAGTAATTTATTGATCGTTCTAGTTTCAGAGAGCGATACCCAACCCGTCATAAGTGTGGAGTGATGCTCTCCGTCTCTCGGGAGATTACATTCTATTGCGTGCGGTACTTTATAGAAGTATGTTAGGGGCCGGGTGACTCTCATACGCATACTTTGGCTTCTGTCTTCCACAAAACTACAAGCTGGTTGTGTGTGCGTATTACCTACAGGCCGCCCTTCGTATTTTTGGGGCACAGCTGACGTACTACATTTTGCATGTGCGGAGACACGTGGTCTCGCGTTTGTGATGAAGGCTTGCGGTCTGCGTTCTCACAAAAATCCTCGTTAGTGGCACACGCGTAGATCAGCATGCGCTTATTTCTGTTTTGTGATTTCTAGGCTGAGTTTCAGGCCTAGTATCCTATGTATCCTAAAGATTTCTAATGAAATTTTTTGATCATGCTGTGCAAAGATCCCCGCTATGATCATACCGTAATGGGCATTGATAAAGGCCATTGTGGCTGGAGGGCATGCTCATTTTTTGGCCAAAATTAGGGGTTTCCTATTCGAAGCTTGCCACCTGACTGTGTCCAGTTCTTGAATCGTTTTTTTAATAAGACTGGAGGTAAAGAACATTAGTATATTAAATTTTTACTGCGGGATATACGATAGCTTTACTACAAATCTCGCAGATGTTATAGGGGACAGCGCCACAGTACATGAGTGTGAACGTTACAGCTCGCTTTGGGGTGCTGTCATACTTCAGGCGATGATAGATGTGACATCTAACTACAAAAGGACCGAAAATGTTCTTGAAAAGATGAAAGCATTTAATTGGATCAATGATTCGCACAGTGATTTCATTGCTGTGTGCCACTTAGCCGGCTACGACCCGATTTATGTCAGGAACAAAATGAAGGAAGTAATATCGAAAAAATCCGCGAGTCGCAAGTAGGCCCAAGGTGTTTCCTGGTGGTTATGCAAAGGTCGTTCGTGTGTTCCCGCGCGTTTCTCTCCCAAGCGGGGGAGGAACACGCGTATACTTTAATGTGTGCTCTATAGCGTGACTGATCAACCGGCCTACGTATGCGGCAGCTGTATTTGTTATCCGTGAAGCTTTGTGATATACCCCGAGATTGTTGGATACTCTCTCAAGATTGGTGTGGCAGCATGCTTTCGGAATATCACCGGATGGTTGATGCGCGTGAGATAGTATTTGATGTCCTGCAGGTAGCTGCACTTCAAGAACTGATGAACTATGACCATGTACCTCCCAAAAGGTGGGAATTCTGGCGCAGGAGACCATCTCGCAAGAAGGGTGTGTACTTGCACGGGGATGTAGGTACCGGGAAGTCGATGCTGACGACCCTGTTTTTCGAGCGCTCCGTTATAAAATCCAAGAAAAAAATACACTGCAATATCTTCGTACGAGATGTACATGACGCGCTTCACAAGATGCGTTCCGCTGCTGACCAACGTGGCGAAGATAATTGCGTTTCGGCGGTGATGGACTCCATATTACGGGATGTGGATCTTCTTTACCTAGACGAGATGCAGGTCAATGATATTTGCGAGGCTGTAATATTCCGTAAGATACTTTCGGTGCTGTTTTCCAAGAATTTAGTAGTCGTGATGACCTCCAATTATCCGCCGCAAAAACTGTACGAAGACGGAGTGGGCAGGGAGCTTTTCTTGCCCGCAATAGCGCTGCTTGAGCAACACATGCAGGTGGTAGCCATGTCAGGGTGCCAGGACTACCGCGAAGCCAGGGGGGGGCAGAGGGCTTCCAACTACTACATAGGAGAGGGGTCTGACCAGAAGTTGTACGAGCACTTTTTGCGGGTTACCTACTCTGAGACTCCCAGCAATGTGTTGTTGGCGGTGGGTGGCAGGCAAATAAGGTCGGGTAAAGCTTGCGGCGCTGTGGCATGGTTTAGTTTCAGCGACCTGTGCGGGAATGAGGATCCTATGTGGATTGCAGACTACAGAGAAATAGCCAAAAACTTTTCCACTATATTCATCGCTGGCATTCCAGTGTTCGACCTTTATTCCTTGAATGAAATGAAAAGGTTTGTGATGCTAATCGACGAGCTCTACGACAGCAAGGTCTGCATATTTTGCTCTCTGGCTGCCAACATTAACGAGCTGTACGACGGAGTGTTTCCCATGGATTTCCGACGTGCTGCGTCACGACTGGTCGAAATGGGCTCTAAGTCGCGGCTGTAGCTGTAGCCAAATGCCCTCCCTCACCGTATTGCTGCCGATTGATGCCTCCAACAGAATTTGTACCGGTTATCGCAAGAGTGTGCCGCTCCATACGGCTTACGAGATAGGCTGTCCAGGCATGCAATGAACAACTCGTCCGCGCCCAGCGCTGGGACCCTGAAGTACCGGTCCTTTTGTTTCATCAGTGTTGCATATTCTATATCCAGCTCTACCATGGTCTCGGAGTGTTCTGACACGAAAGAGATTGGCACCACGACCACAGGAACGCCATCGTCCCGCGCCTGTAGGATCGCAGACTTCGTGCTTGGTTCTAGCCATCGTAGGCCTCCAACTTTACTTTGGTAGCATATTAGATAGTCCAAGTTCTGCATGCCTAGGCCTTCCACGATTAAATGTACAGTTTGTTGTACGTGTTGCTGGTATGGATCGCCTTCCGCAACAATATGCACGGGGAGGCCGTGTGCGGAGAACAGGACCCTGGGGTTGGCGTGAATTGCTAGGGCTTTGCTGTATTCGCGCAAAAGTAACTTGCAGTGCGATGCTATGAAGTCTGCATGGCTGTGATAGCAGCACACCACGGCCATGTTGAATTTGTACTGCACTCTGCGTGCACTATCGTACCAGTCACGGATGGCAGACAAAGTTGTAGTGCTGGAATACTGTGGATACAGAGGCAATAATACTACCTCTTCTGGCTGATAATCGTGCACCATGTTCAGCACTGTGCCAGACTTAGGTTCGGCATGCCGCATGCACGTAAAGACCTTATAG
>JBQEQW010000028.1:0-3210 GCA_052043535.1 Anaplasma sp. | reverse complement strand
CCCCTCATGGTCCTGCCTCGATCCGCTTGTCCTGTCTGTACATGTTGTATGATATTCCCAAAGGCATAGCTGAGGGCTATGCTTCACACCTCAGCAATGTGTGCACTAGCCACGAAGTGGCGTACGTGACTGTGAAACTGGGGGTTTTCCGCATTGTCGGAAAATTTGCCTTGATTTACCCCGGAGTTTCTCTATTATATGGACCCGGCGTGTCGCGATAGTGGGTGTGGTGAGAGTCTTAGGGATTTTACTGTGTACCCTGGCTATAGGTTTGGGTACTGGCGTTTTGTACGAGAGATACCAGTCCGACCAGGGGGAAGTGGTAAACGTTTACTCTTCACGAAAAGAAGAGTTACTTCGGGATTTGTTCAAAAAATTTACTGCGAGCACAGGGATCAAAGTCCGGTACATCAACGACGAAGCTGCACAATTGATTGCCAGGATGGAAAGTGAGGGTCAATACAGCAAGGCGGATGTATTCCTCACTGCTGATGCTGCAAACCTCATATTGGCAAAGAAAAAAGGGTTGCTACGGGCCGTGAAGTCCGAGGTCCTGGACCGGGTTATTCCCGGGAGGTACAAGGATGCAGATGGATATTGGTTCGGCCTGACTAAGCGCGCGAGGGTTTTGGTTTATAACAAAGAACTGGTGAAAGGGGATGAGCTCACTACGTACGAGGACCTTGCGAATCCCAAGTGGAAGGACAAGATTCTGGTGCGGTCTTCCAACAGTCCGTACAATCAGTCATTGATTGCCTTTATGATAGCGAACAACGGATCTGCTGCTGCTAGGCGGTGGGTTAGGGGTTTGGTTGCGAATTTTGCGCGTCGTCCTAGCGGTGGTGATACTGACCAGATCTATGCGGCCGCTGCTGGCGAAGGTGGAATTGCGATAGTAAACAGTTACTACTGGGGCAGGGTAAGTTCTTCGAGCAAGAGGGTGGATCAAGACGCTGCATACAAGTTGTCTATATTCTTCCCGAACCAAGATAGCACCGGTGTCATGGTCAACATTAGCGGCGGTGCAGTGGCGACGCATGCGAAAAATCTGGACAATGCGGTAAAATTGTTGGAATTTTTGTCCGGGCTGGAAGCGCAGAAAATATATGCTGATGTGAATCAGGAGTACCCCATAGTGAAAGGGGTTGAGTATTCTAGTACTTTGCGGTCTTGGGGTGAGTTTAGGGAGAGTGATCTGCCGCTTCAGGGCCTTGAGGAGCACTTGGGAGAGGCTGTGTTGATTGCTGATGAGGAGGGGTGGAAGTGAGGGTCGACAAAGGATTATTGGAAGTTTTGGTATGTCCGTTAACCGGTGGTGAGCTGTATTACGACGTGGACAGCTGCGAATTGGTAAGCAAGAACGCTGGGCTTGCTTTTCCGGTGCGCAGTGGCATTCCGATAATGTTAACGGACAAGGCGCGTAAGGTGGATGCTGAGGATGGTGAGGACGAAGAGTAGCACTTCGGGTGCAGTTGTCGTCTGACACGGCTTGGGTGGGTGTGCGTTTTTTGTGGGGCGCTTTGCGGCTTGCGGTGTGGTGCGTGCACGGATGAAGCGGCGAGTGTCATTGTGACTGTGGGATCTCTGGTCGCCCTTTTCGTTGGGCATTGGCGGAGGGGGTGTGCTGTTGGAGCTGGGTTGCCGCGCTTGCGCCGGTCTCCCTGCGTATGCACTTTCCTATGCTGTGCGGTATTGGGTGTGGTGACGGTGTTTCGGACACCCCGTAGAGCTTTTGTTCCGAGCGAGCTACTCCCTTATAAAGATGCAGGGGGCTGGGTGGTGACCTCCCTGCCTGAGGTTTCTGCAGAGGTGCTGTATGTGCCCAGACTTCTCACAGCTGGCCCGGTTCTGCCTACCTTAGGATCGGATTCAGCTAGGCCAAGTGCAGATATTTCTTGGCATAATTTGATACTTCTGCTTCAGTGACCCACACAGCCATCGTACTGGCTCTGTTATACTATTACTCCCCAATAGCCACCATATGTCCGATTGGGGGCGGGTTTACGACTTCTGGTTCCTTATAAGCGCATACCTCGATATTTTGTTGCTTCCGCAACCCCAAGTCACCGTGATAAACCCGACGTGTCTTTACCCCGAATGTTGCAGACATGTTAGAAATATTAACCGTTCTTTCCTAGTTACAAATTGTAAATATTTTTGCTTCCGAAGTTTATGGTAAAAGATGTTAGATTTTTGTGCCTCTGTGTTTTAATGTCACGAGGTGTCCTGAAGGTACTGGGTATTTTTTCTAAAATTATAATTTTTTGCTTCCATAATTGGCGGTAATTATGCTAGATCCGGATGCGTGGCAAGCGCATCTAGGAGAGCAGCTTGAAATATAGCTGTTCCTCCACTTCCCTAGTCAATTGAGTCGCTATGGCACCAGCCATAGTCCCCGCCACATCGGTCTTAATCTTGTGACTACTCTGCGCCCCCGTCGAACGTGGAGCCTGCCTTGACGCTGCACTTTTTGTTGTCCTAGCCGGCAGTACTTGCATTATCTGCTGCAAATGCGGTTCCAGCGTGTCATACTGGTTCCTTGTCAGCCCTGTCCTTCCCGTTGGTGCTGCCAATACCAGACCTGCGGTTAGTGCTGGTGCCCTTAGGTGCAGGAGCACCATCCTACAATTAGTTGACGCGGGTTTGGTTGTCGGCGTCACCATACCCAGTCCCACAAATCTTATGGCTCACATTCTTCGGTGTGATCGTAGAATACTCCGCCTCCCCACCACTTCTAGAATCAGATTCGACTGGGCCAGATGGCAATATTATTTTCTCAGAATAATTTTGACACTTCTGCTTCCGAAACCTGAAATCACCGTGCTAGACTCGCAGCACCCTTCCTTAAGTGTTGCAGACATGTTGGAAAGGTTAACCTTTCTTTCCTGGTCATGAATTGTAAATATTTTTACTTTCTAAGCTTGTGGTAAAAATGTTAGATTTTTCGTATCTCTATGTTTAAATGTTGTGGATGTGTCGGGAGAAGGACCACGTTTCTTGGATACGAATAAAAATGTTCTTTTTATTTCTGAAACTTACAGTAACTGCATCGGGTACATTTATCTAAATACCATTCTTTCAAAAATTTGGTGCCATCCGATGTGAGATATCATAAGAACTTACGAAGTACCAGGGGCCGCTGGGTCAGTAGCCCCTTTTATTGATACTACATAAGACCAAGGCCCCACGCCTTCGGGGCCCAGTGAACTA
>JBQEQW010000027.1:0-21357 GCA_052043535.1 Anaplasma sp. | reverse complement strand
TTACTATCCTTAAAGCTAATCTTGGGCTCAGGGGCTTCCCAATCGAAGTTAGGGGACACTGGGCTAACCCTGCCACCCGGTTTTTATTTTGTTGGGTAATGTGTGACTATTCAATTGGGAATAGGATGTGGGTGTGCCTGCCAGTTTATTATTGCTGGGGTAGCATAATTGCCAGAGGGGTAGGGGTTATGGAACGAGCTTCCGGTACCGTAGCCTAAATGGGGCCACACCACCTCACCTGGGTTTTTGCAAAAAGGCCTTGCGTTTTTCTACGGAATCTGCATGAGAAAATTGTGAATATTTAATGCTTGTAGCTGTGGCTGAATGTCAGGTATACAGTACGCTCGGGCTGGGCTGTTTATTTCGACACCTGTAAGGTTTGAAGCGATGCTGAGGTCCTTGCTGTGGGTGAATTGGTTGGTTCAGTACAGATTTGGGTTTAGGATACGGGGTGAGGCAGCTTGAAAAGAAAGGTTCTGCCTAACTTACTGACAATTTTTCGGGTGCTAGCGATACCTGCGGTGGTCGCCAGCTTCTATGTGAGTTGTGAGTGCGCGCGGTACCTAACTCTGGCCATTTTTTCCCTTGCTTGTGTGACTGATTTTTTTGACGGGTACTTAGCTCGCGTGTGGGGTGCGCAGTCCCGGTTTGGCAAATTGTTTGATCCGGTTGCGGATAAACTCATGTTGCTTTCAACCTTCGTGATGTTGGTGTATATGGACGATATCGGCGGCCTTTCGGCAGTCTGCGTTGTCGTTATGGTTTGCAGGGAGGTACTAGTATCTGGGATGCGTGAATTTCTTATTACCGTGGGTATCGGTTTGCCGGTTAGTGATATGGGAAAACTCAAAACCTTATCCCAGATGCTGGCGGCAGGAGTCCTTATCGTGGGGCGTGACGAAATTATCGTACTTGTGGGCAAGGTACTGCTGTACGCAGCAACGGCGCTATCGGCCTACTCAATGTACCTGTACACCCGCACGGCAGTGGAAAAGACAGGAATCTAATCAGCTACGCGCGCTTGCAGCCAGATATACCCAAGGTTGTATTAGTGGCAGAAGTTCCTGAACCCTGTGAAATACATGGCTATATGACTGTTGTTTGCTGTCTCTATAACCTCTTTATCGCGCAATGACCCTCCAGGCTGTACTATGGCCGATATTCCAGCAGCAACTGCATGCTGTACGCTGTCCGCGAAGGGAAAAAATGCGTCAGATGCCATGACAGTACCAGCACAATCCTGCGCCTTCCTCACCGCAATCTCCACGCTGTCGACCCTGCTCATCTGGCCTGCGCCCACCCCTACTGCGCGCCCATTGCGCGCTATTACTATGGCATTGGACTTCACATGTTTGCAAATCCGCCATGCAAAGAGTAGGTCGGATAGCGCTTCCGGCGACGCCTCCATGGTCGTTACCCTGAGAAAACCGTTAATGCCCACCGAGCTCGAATCGCGCTCCTGGACCAGCAACCCGCTACTAAGGGTGCTTTTGAAAACCAACCTGCCAACTGTGTTCAATTCACACTTCATAATGCGCAAATTCTTCTTTGTACGCAGGATCTCAAGTGCATCTTCCGCAAAATCTGGGGCCACCACGGCTTCTACAAATACCCCTACGACTTTTTGTGCGACTTCTGCAGTTACCTGCCTGTTCAGCGCTATTACCGCTCCAAAGCTGCTCTTTGGGTCACAAGTGATGGCCTTTTCGTACGCACAACCTATCTCAGTGGAAATCGCAGCGCCACACGGATTTCCATGTTTTATCACAGATACCGCAGGGACATCAAATTCGGCTACTATCTTGGATGCGGACTCGATGTCCACCACATTGTTAAAGCTCAGCTCTTTACCATGAAGCTGCTCTACGGGCAGACCTGCGGGCAACCCATTCTTATAAATGCTGTACAAAGCTGCCTTTTGGTGAGGATTCTCCCCGATTCGCAAATCCTGAACCTTTCTTCCGTGTATTATCATCTCTTGGGGCATCAGATCACCATCTTGGCGCTGCAACCATGCGTGAATGCAAGCGTCATATGAGGCCACAGCCGCGAACGCCTTTGCCGCCATGCGCCTTCTGTACTCCAGAGTTGTGGCACCCTTATTTTCAGATATCTCCTGCATCAGCGCATCATAGTCACACACATCTGACACGACAGCGACATGCTGGAAATTTTTGGCACCAGCCCTAAGTAAGGTAACACCGCCCACATCAATGCGCTCCACCTTCAAAGAATCATCCACGTCTTCGAGCTCAACGCAATGCTGGAAAGGGTATAGGTTGGCCACTACCAAATCGATGTTCAACAACCCCAACTTCCTAGACTCAGCTTCGTGGCTGGCTCTGTTGGACAAAATTCCGGCAAAGACCTTGGGGTGCAATGTCTTCACCCTACCATCCATCACTTCCGGGTACCCAGTATAGTCGGAGACTTCAGTGGCACTTATGCCCGCCGCCTCCAACGCTTTGTAGGTGTTGTGCGTCGCAAGTATCTGGAAGCCATGTTCGGACAAAAACCGGGCCAATTCCTTAACACGTGCCTTGTCCGACACGGATATAATAGCGGCTCTGCCCGCCGATGAATCGATCATGCTGACTACTTAATCATTGCCAAAATCTGTGCCTCAGATGCCAACTCATCGCCCACGTATGCGTAGCACTGAAACCTGCAGCTACTCCCACGGCGGTGGGCAACAGCGGCTTTTATAATCAACGTGTCCCCAGGGACAACCACCCTGCGAAACTTGGCGGAATCTATTGACATAAAGTATATAGACTTATTGCCCGCTGTGCTGCCCCTGGATTCCTGCGCAATACACAACATGGAGGACTGAGCCATAGACTCCACTACCAACACCCCGGGCATCACAGGATTATCACGAAAATGTCCCATAAAGAACGGTTCATTCAGGGTGACATTCTTCATCGCAACTATGGACTCTCCAGAAACGCACTCCAGAACTCTATCCACCAACAAGAACGGGTATGCGTGGGGCAGCGCCCTCATAATTTGTTTGTGATCCAGCTGCATAGATAACCCGCTAATCCCCCATACTGACTCTTGACAGGTCTCTGTTGAGAGTCTCCAAAACCTTTTCTGAGATGTCGGCCCCCGCGTACACATATACAGCCTGATTTCTAGGCATGAACAACACGATGGTAGCGCCTAACTCAGCAGCCAAGTTTTTTGCTATCTGCTGGATTTTGTCATGCACCTGCCCCATGGCATTGCCGTACATCCCCTCAAGCTCTGACGTTTTTGTTGCAGCATCTCGGTTGAGCGCATCAACTTCCTTCCTGAACTCCGTAACCTTGGCATCGAACGCCTCAGAACTCAAAATGCTCTTCTGCTTCATGAGCTCATTCTCACTTTTTCGCAACTCCTCACCCCTAAGCACGAAGGTGCCCTGCAGCTCGGTTCTCTTTCGGTCCAACTGCGCCCTAACGTCCTTGGCGACCAGCGCCTCCCCGAGTATCTTGTCCGCATCTATGAACAACACCGACCTTGCGGCTGGAGCCGTAGGCGATGCCGCCAAGTCATTACCCTCCGCACCTGCGCAACAGAAAAACAGAATTAGAGAGAGAGAGACTGCGAGAAACCTAGACATGTTAAATACCTGCATCTGTAGAAATCCTCATTCGATCTTTAATATCAAACTGCTCTGCGATTAGCGGGAACCCGAAATCCACCCGTACCGGCCCAAACGGGGAACGCCAGGAGAACCCAAATCCTACCGACAATCTTGGCAAATTACTGGTGTCATAACCATACCCTTCTTGGTCCAACTGAGACAGACTAGCCACATCGGCAAACACGGAACCTCGAATTCCCAAATGTTCCGGAAGACCAATCGGGAAATCAAGCTGCGTGCTTATACTGTAGAACAACTTACCACCCAGGGCCTCCTTGGTGACTTGGTCTCTCGGACCTATGCCTGAAGTAGAAAAACCCCTGATCTCATTACTGCCTATAAAAAACCTCTGCCCTATCCTTACTTCCTCGCCCGCATATGCAAACACGTACCCGAACGCAGGTCTGATTTTCAACACAATACTGTCGTTCAACCTGCGCAACATAGGGAAAAAGTGTGCGCTTGACGCTTCTGTCTTCACATAGTGCAGGTTACCACCCACCCCAGAGAACGACTGACTTATCTTGGCAAGCACCCCGCTGCTGGGCCTATAGGCACTGTCCAGACTACTGTACGCCAACGAATACCCTATAGCGGAATCAAAGTGCTTGCCCTCCTGTTCCCTGATGTATAACGAAGCAGCCTCGCCGATATTATGTATACTGTGATACTTGTAAGAGTACTGCAGAGATCCTGCCACGGTGTCAGTAAGACCGCAAGACAACCTAGCAGACACCCCAGCGTTCGTACTGCTAAAGGGCCCTTCTGAAGGCAACAACAGCTTATCTAAACTCTTGGTAGACGATGTGCCGCCCTGTCTAGAGTAAAAAGCCCCGACCCCAAACGCGATGTCGCTATCTAGCAAATTCGGAGTTACCAAATCCAGCATACCCGATAGGCTATTCATGGATCTGGAGAGGTCAAACGCCACAACCTTTCCCGTCCCGAATATATTGCGCTCTTTGACGCTGATTTTGCCTACAAGGCCGCTGGCTGAGGAAAAACCTGCCCCGATATCAAAGGAACCCGTGCCCCGCTCCTTCACCTTAAAGTTTAAGTCCACAAGAGCCTCGGAGACCTTTTGAGTCTCAACATCCACAGACTCAAAAAAGTCCATATCCATCAGTCTTTTACGCGACTGCCTAACGGCCACAGTGCTGTACACATCCCCTTCGGCAACGCCAAGCTTGCGCCGCATCACAAGATCCAATGTCCTTGTATTACCGACTATGTTGATTCTGCGTATGTAGACACTACTTCCGGGGGATACGCTATACTTCACATTTACCATATCGCCGCGCACCTCGTAATCGCTCTGCACAGACGCGAACAAGTTTCCTCTGCCATTCAAATACCCAGTGATACGGGCAACAGAGTTATTGACCAACGCGGTATTGAAGACTCCACCCTTCTTAGATAAGACGAGTGCCAAAAGGTCCTGCTCCATTCCCTCATAGCTCTGCACCGCGTCACTTAGAATGATTACGCTGTCACCGAACCGATACTTCCTCCCCTCTTCGATGGAGAACACCACAGTCGCACGTGAGAGATCCGGGCTCACTTCCGACACGACTGACTTGACCCTGAAGTCGAAAAAGCCCCTGCTGGCATAGAAATCACGTAAAAGAGACTGGTCCACCACCAACCGTTCAGGGAAGAACTTAGTGCTCCCACCGAACAGGCCGAAAAATTCTTTGATGCTATGCTCCTTGGAATCCACAACTGACTTCAACTCAGTGCCTAAAAACATCCTGTTCCCTACGAACCGAATCTCTCCCACACGCGTGGATCGGCCCTCTACCACACTCAACGTAATGTCGACTGCGTTGCGTTTTGCACGCTTCACGGAGTAAGAAACCTTCGCTCCAAGCATGCCCCGGCTCTGATAAAGTGCGTGCAGGGTAGACAAATCATGCCTAAGTTTCGCCTCGGTGAAAATGCTCATTTTTTTCAATTGTAATACACCTTCCTCAAGGTTCTTATCACTAAACGTCCTATTGCCGCGGATTCTGATACTACGTACTACCGGGTTTTCCTTAACCCGGATTATCAACTCACTTCCCACAATACGGACGCTCACCTTAGAGAACAGGGAAGTTGAATATAGGTTCTTAATAGCCGAATCTACTTGAGCCTGCGTAACATCCCCGGTAAGAGGAAGCTTAGAGTAAAACTGCACAGTGCCAGCATCCAAACGCTCGTTGCCTACCACCTTGACCTCCACGACACCCGCAACCGAGGGTGTCGTGGACCCCACGACACAAAAGCACGAAACTGCACAGAAAGCGAATACAAAAAAGTGTCTCATAAAACTCACTTCAAAATGCTCTTGACGTCATTGAAGGTGACAAAAACCATCAGGGACACTAGGAGCACGAAGCCTACAGCTACCACGAAGTTTTGGTACTTGGGATCAATAGTTCTGCGACGGAAAAGCCCCTGCAGCGCATATTGTAACATGTACCCACCGTCCAGCAGGGGTATGGGCAGCAGATTAACAACCCCCAGATTTGCGGAAATCAACCCCACAAACCACAACCCCTCCTTGTTCCTAATAGACTCACCGGAGTGCTTTGCTATCCTCACGGGTCCACCGAGCTCATCTATACCACGAGCACCGGTCACCAATTGCACAACCGCAAGCAACGCTATCCTGACGATTCTGTAAATGCACCTGAAGGACTCCTCAGCAGATTGTAACACAGGAAGCCTCCTGGCCCTAGTGTTCTCCGGCGAAATACTTGCGGATATGCCCAGCTTACGTACATCGTCGGACCATATATTAGGTCCCAACCTTAAAGGATGCGCAACACCATCGCGCGTAAAGACAATCGTCAGTTCTTGGTTACGACTTCCGGCGATGTAGTGCCTTATCTCTTCAAACCACGAAACCTCGTGCCCATCAACTTCTATGATTCTGTCCCCAATTTCAAGCCCTATCTTCTCAGCCACACTGCCGGCAAGGATACTCCCCACAACCGGCACGGGACTCATAATGCCTCTCGTGCTGAACAACACAAAAAAAACGAGAAGGGAAAACAAGAGATTTGCCGCGGGCCCGGCTGCTGCTATGCAGAACCTCTGCCACAGAGGCTTCTCGTTGAATGCGAACGACCTCTCATCCTCGTCAAGTTTGTCCTCTGGTGTGCCGCCCAGCATCTTCACGTACCCACCCACGGGTACTAAGCTAAACTTCCACCTGGTCCCAGATCCGTCAGTGATGCCGAACAACTCTGGACCGAACCCAAGGGAAAAGGTTTTGATCTTCACCCCGCACACCCTGGCCACCGAGTAGTGACCGTACTCATGCACGAACACCACCACAGAAAGAACCAGCAGAAAAGAAGCAACGTAGAAAGAACCCTCCTGAAAAGCGCCAACCACCCGCGCTAAGGACACCATAAGGATACTCAACAAGCTCAAAACCAGGAGCATGTTATACCATATTTGTACCCTTGACAACAGTATTGTGCGGTATAAAGTTCCTGCGTGGTGGCTGCAGTGAGTATGATGTCCGCGGTAATGAGTGGTCTGGGTGAAAGTCAAGAAAGGAAGAGAAAAAAGCTGCTTTACAGGAGTGTACACAGGGGTTGCAAGGAGACTGATATACTGCTCGGTGGCTTTGCACAACGGTATCTGAATCAACTGGATGAAGAAAAGCTAGAAAAGTACGAGGTGATAGTGGAACTTGATGATGAGTTGCTATACTCTTACCTAGCCGGTAGGTTGGAAGTGCCTGGCTCCGTCGATAGCGAACTCATAGAGCGCATAGCTGCTTGTAGATGGGAATAAAGGCCTCCACCAGAGGTGTGCCGGATCTGTGCTAGGTTGTGGTGTTTCTATGGAAGATACTTTTGTGGGGGCTCTTGCCCTTGCGTTTCTCGGCGGGCTAGTGATCAACTTTATGCCGTGTGTGCTCCCGGTGTTATCGCTGAAGATACTATCCATAGTACGGCAGAGCGCTGCGGGTAGGACCGCAGCTGTGGCCGATGGCATGCTCTACACTGCTGGGGTATCCTCGAGTATACTGCTGCTGTCTGTAGTATTACTGGTCCTTCGTGGCACTGCGGGTCATCTTCTGGGATGGGGCTTTCAAATGCAATCCCCGGTGCTCGTGACCGGTTTGTTGCATATTACATTCCTTGTGGGTGTATCCTTCGCTGGGGGTTTTGATATTGATTTAGGCCTCTCGCCGCAAGGTACCGCAACTTCAGGAAAGTGGGGGGGCTTTTTTTCGGGAGTACTGGCAGCCCTTATGGGCACCCCATGTGCTGCTCCCTTTATGGTATCTGCAATAAGTTTTGCCATGATGCAGCCTGGGTGGTTCAGGGCTATGGCCATATTCCAGTCTGTGGGTCTGGGCATGTCGTTTCCCTACTTGGTATTGACGTGCTTTCCAGGTGTAGGGTGCATGTTCCCCAAGCCCGGGCAGTGGATGGAGTACCTCAAGCAGTTTTTGGCATTTCCCATGTATGCGACTTCGGCATGGTTGCTGCACGTTCTGGTGAGTCAGAAAGGCGTGTCCATTCTGTTTCCGGCTGTGCTGTCGATTATCGTAGTGGCACTGGTGGTTTGGCTGTTCAGGGCACTGGTTGATGCGGCTGTGCTGTCTTCTACCAAGGGCTTAGTTCTGGCTTTGCTGCTGTATGTTGTGAGTGTCTCTACATACGTGGGGCACTTCCACGGCGGTGACGTCACTGTAGTAAAACAGAGAACGAGTGTTGAGTTCTCAAAGGAGAAGCTAGCTACCCTATTGGGAAGGGGAGAAACGGTGTTCCTGGCCGTGGGGGCTGAGTGGTGCTTGACATGCCAGGTAAACGAAGTTGTGATAGCGTCGAAAAGTGTGCAGAACTTACTGCGGGAGCATGGTGTTGTGTACATGAAGGCGGATTGGACCAACGCCGACCAGGCCATCGCTGAGTATTTGAGTGAACACGGCAACAGCGTTCCGTTTTATGCACTGTATGTTCGGGGGAAATTGGCTGGCCCCATACCCCAGGTCTTCAGCGAGAGAGCACTTCTTGAGATCCTGAACAAACACTTGGGCTCCGCGGGTCCATGAAGGGCTGCTGTTAGCGAGTTACGGAGTCGCGTAGAGATCGCAAAAACGACTGAATTGGGCCTAAGGCTTTCACCTCCTTGGCGACATACACCGGGAAAGTACGATCTGGCATTCCCGGTATCTTGACCGACAGGCTCCCCACCTCCTGGTCCTTGGACATCGGCGCCGCTACCGCGCTTTTGTGCGAAACGAATACCCTAAGATCTTTTAACGCCTCTTTTGGGAACGTCACAACCGCATCTTCCCGTATATGTATGGGAACCTTCCTGTCCTTTCCGTTCCACACCCCAACTTCGCTCACTGTACTGCCGGCAGAGAACAAGGTCTTTGTCTCAAAGCGATTGAGAGAGTACAGCAGCAATCTTTTGACTTCATACGCCCTTTCGGTCTCGGTGTGCAGTCCGTTGACCACTACGAAAATTCGCCTACCACCTTTTTCTGCAGAAGCGGCCATGCCGTAGCCGCCGGCCTCCGTCTGCCCGGTCTTAACGCCATCCACGCCGATGTTGTAGTTCAGTAGGGTGTTATAGTTCTTTTGGGTAATGCCGTTATAGGTAAACTGCTTCTCACCAAACACGTGGTAGTATTCCGGAAAGTCTCGGAATATCCTGACCGCAAGAACGAGTATATCTCTGACGGACATAACTTGCCCGTCGTCGGGCCACCCGGTCACGTTTACGAAAGTGCTGTTATTTAGGCCTAACTCCGCACCCACGCGACGCATCTCTTCCACGAACTTTTCTTGCGAACCCATGAGCCCCTCTGCCAGGGTGATACATGCGTCGTTGCCCGATGAAACGGCAACCCCCCTGATAAGATCGCCGACCCTGACCATTTGTCCCGCCTTAAGAAAGGTCGAGGACTCACGGCGCTGCCACGCGCTCTTACCCACGGGGAGTCGGTCATCCATCTTTATGACGCCAGCACGCAGGTGCTGAAAGACCACATAAAGGGTCATCATTTTGCTCATGGAAGACGGCGGAGTTGGGACATCGGCTTCGTGCTCAAAGAGCACGGTTTTGGAGTCAGACTCAAACACGATCGCGTGCGGGGCCCTCGTGTGCATTCTGAACGCAAAGGAACGCTCAAATGGCGCAAAGGTGCAGGCCGCGAGGCACAGCACGGATATAGCAAAACTGAGTGCAGAGCGCCCCACCACAACCAAACACGCAAAACCCTGAGATCGCAGCAGTTATACTAATGTGTGCCCCCCGTATCAATAACAAAGTTTACCTTAATTTATAGTTGTAGACAGGGTGCAGTGATTAGCCTACAATCCCAGCTATTTGCTGCCCTTCGGATTTGGTGCTTTAAGTTATGAAAATTGCTAGGGATGTACGGTCTGTGCGACAGGCCGTGGGTTCTTTCTCTGACGCGACTGTGGGTTTCGTGCCCACGATGGGTGCCCTGCATTCCGGGCACTTGTCCCTCGTGCACAAAATACGCGAACATGTAGACAAGGTCGTATTGAGCATCTTCGTCAATCCGATGCAATTTTCCCCGGGTGAGGACTATGACAAATATCCTAGGTGCGAGGAGGAAGACTGTAAAAAGTGCGCCGAGGCCGGAGTGGATGTTGTATACATCCCGAGCGTTGAAGAGATGTATCCCCCAGGGTTCTCCACGGGCGTGGACGTGGGTCCTCTAGCACGTGAGCTGTGCGGTGCTTCCAGAAAGAATTTCATCAACGGGATTATGGTGGTGCTGATCAAGCTCGTTATGCAGGTCAAGGTGCGCTACATGATTCTCGGGGAGAAGGATTACCAAATGGTGTTTCTCACGCGGAAGCTGTTTAGGGATTTGGACGTAGATGTAGACGTGCTTCATGGAGATACGGTAAGAAGCGAGGACGGGCTGGCCTTGTCTTCTAGGCATAGGTACCTGAGCGACGCAGAGAAGGTCAAGGCCAATTTTCTGTATAGGTTTCTGTGCGAGATAGTGTGGGATCTGTCCAACGATCCGGGTGGGCAGTCTGCAATAATTGAGCGTGGGAAACTGCGGCTAGAGAAGGAGGGGTTCAAAGTTGACTACCTGGAGGTACGGGATAACGAGACGCTTGAACGTGCTGTGACCTTCACAAGACCTGCCAGGGTTTTTGTAGCGGTGTACTTGGGGCACTGCCGACTGATTGACAATGTGCTTGCTGCCTAGTGGTCCTTTGTGGCGTGATGGGTGCAAAGTTGTCCCACCAGGGTTTTGGTGAACGTGGGATTGTGCAGCGCGTACAGTTTGGCACTATTGGAGGGGAAACGATGGGCAAGGGACAGGCTTTCGTTGATTACATGGGTATTGTGCCGTTTGTCGATGCCACCGCCTTCGTTGCGGACAACGCGCGTCTTATAGGCCAGGTCGCCATAGGTAAGAACGTGAGTATATGGTACGGATCGACCCTCAGGGGGGATGTGGGAAAGATCGTCGTGGGTGAGAGCACAAACATTCAAGACCACACCATCGTACATACGGATTCAAAATACGGTAATACCGAAATTGGGCGGTTTGTCACAGTTGGTCATGGTTGTATACTGCATGCCTGCACACTGATGGACAGGGTGCTTGTCGGTATGGGGTCTGTCGTCATGGATCGCGCCGTCATGGAGGAAGGCAGTATGCTGGCTGCTGGATCCTTGTTGACTAGGGAGAAGGTGGTAAAGTCCGGAGAATTGTGGGCTGGGAAGCCAGCAAAGTATTTGCGCAACCTGTTCGATGATGAAATTTCCTACCTGAAGGAATCGGCGTACAGATATGTAGAGTTATCTAGGCAGTACCTTGCAGCTGCGCGCTGATTTTGCAGCTTGACATTTACAACTTTGGTGGCCACAATTGGGCGCCGGTTTGTCCCGGTTGGCGGCGCCGTTTGTGTAATTTTAAGTGACTAATGGGTGATTCCGTAGAGATACAAGCAAGCAATCTAGGTGGGGAGTCGATACTAGAGGCTCCACTGAGGGTTTTGAAAAAGGTTGGCGACTTCGTGAACGCTGAGGAGGTGGTTTTCGTTGTAGAGACGGACAAGACCTCTCTGGAAATAGTATCTCCTGTATCTGGTGTGGTAGAGCAGTTGTTCGTATCCGATGAGGAGGTTATCACCAAGGGCCAGGCGCTGGCTGTAATCCGCAAACGGGATGGTACGCCTGAAGTGGCGTCGAAGAAGTCAGGCATTGAAGAGACTCCTAAGCCTGACAAAGGGTCTGAGGCAGTGGCGAAAAAAGAAGAAAAAAAGCCTCCTGTTGCAGGTATTTGCACTCCAGGAATAGAGGAATTCCTCTTCGGTAGGTGCTTGTCTCCCGCGGATAGGGCGTCAGGGAAGGTGGTGAGCACTGATTCTGCTGTTTCTGCGGTGCGGTCACGTGTCTACGGTGAGGTTGAAGGTGTAGTAAGTGTGCCAGGAGAACGGCGCATCAAGATGACCAAGATTCGCCAAGTGATAGCTGAGCGACTCAAAGAGTCACAAAACACTGCGGCGACTCTGAGTACCTTTAACGAAGCGGACATGAGTGCCGTGGTGGAGTTGAGGTCAAAGTACAGAGAAGCTTTCGAGAAGAAATACTCGGTGAAGTTGGGGTTCATGTCGTTCTTCATCAAGGCTGTTGTGGCGGCTCTCAAGGAAGTTCAGGTGCTGAACGCGGAAATTGCCGGGGACGATATCATATACAGAGACTACTGCAACATAGGTGTTGCAGTAGGCACAGACAAGGGGCTGGTTGTGCCCGTGATACGTAGGGCTGAGAGGATGTCCTTTGCGGGGTTGGAGCAGGAGCTGGTGGAGATGAGTAAGAAGGCCAGGAGCGGGGGGCTCACAGTTGCTGACATGACTGGTGCGACTTTCACTATCACGAACGGCGGTATATATGGGTCGCTGTTGTCCACTCCCATAATAAATCCTCCTCAGTCCGGGATTTTGGGCATGCATGCGATACAGGAGCGCCCTGTTGCAATCAATGGTAGTGTTGAGATTAGGCCTATGATGTATCTAGCGCTTTCGTATGATCACAGGATAGTGGATGGGCAGGGGGCTGTGACATTTCTTGTGCGCGTGAAGCAGTACATAGAGGATCCAGGCAGACTGTCGCTCGAGATTTAAGGCTGTGCGGTGTTATTCGGCGGCATAACTATTCATTCTAAGGAAGACTTTGAAGGGATGCGCAGGGCGGGTAAGCTCGCAGCGGAGGTGTTAGATTTCGTCACCCCATACATTGTGCCGGGAGCGTCTACCAATACACTGAACGGGCTTTGTCATGACTTCATACTGGCTGCTGGCGCGATTCCCGCTCCGCTTGGGTACAGGGGGTATCCGAAATCTATTTGTACCTCCAAGAACTATGTGGTGTGTCACGGGATTCCTGATGATGTTGCGCTCAAGAATGGCGACATACTCAACGTAGATGTCACGGTGATACTAGACGGTTGGCATGGTGACACGAGTAGAATGTACTGGGTTGGGGATGCTGTGTCCATAAAGGCCAAGCGTCTTTGTGAGGCCGCTTACAAGGCGATGTGGGCTGCTATTGGATGCATAGCACCGGGGGAAAAGCTCAACAGACTTGGCATGGCGGTGGAGGAAGTTATTAGGAGGTATGGCTATTCCATAGTGCGCGACTATTGCGGACATGGGATAGGCAAAGTATTCCATGCACCTCCCAATGTTGTGCACTACTACGATGAGGATGACGACGTTGTGATCCGCGAGGGTATGTTCTTTACTGTGGAGCCCATGATTAATACCGGCAAGCGCTATACCGTAACCAGCAAAGAGGATGGGTGGACCGTGAGAACACAGGATTTTTCTTTATCCGCGCAGTTCGAGCACTCTATAGGCGTTACCGGCGCGGGCTTTGAGGTGTTTACGGTGTCCCCCAAAAACTGGGATTTCCCCCCGTATCTCTAGGTGGACTCGAGTGAGTTGGATCACGAAATGGATTGTCACGTAGCGGTGCTTGCGGTCTAAGATGTTTATTCGGTAGTTATATGCAAGATAATAGGCTGTTGTTTTTGTTAAACAGGGCTGCATCATTTTTGAGAGACAGCGGCGCTGAAACCCCCAGACTGGATGCTGAGCTAGTTGCGCAGCACGTGTTGGGTATGGACACCGCGTCCATGATTGCCAGTCATGATATGTGCGTAGAACAGGTGCGCGCAGATGAGTTTTTCGCTCTGTTAGCCAAGCGTGCCTCGGGAATTCCCATGTCGCATATTTTGGAAAAAAGAGAATTTTGGGGTATGGACTTCGCAGTTAACTCCAATGTTTTGGATCCTAGACCTGATACGGAGGCGATTGTATCCACCGCAATCAGTATCCATGGCGATACAGATCGCAAAATCACCATTGCAGACTTGGGCACAGGCACGGGGTGTATACTCATTGCGCTGCTCTCCCACTATAAAAATGCTACAGGGGTAGCGTTTGATAACAGTGTTAGGGCTTATCGTGTTGCGTACCGGAATTTTACGCAACACTCCATGCTTGCACGAGTAAAATTGCGTTGTGCGGGCTGGGAAAGGTGTAAGGGGAGGTTCGACCTGATCGTAAGCAACCCCCCATACATAAGAAGGTGTAAGATACACAGCCTTCAGCGCGAAGTCAGGTGCCATGAACCGCTTGTGGCACTAGATGGCGGCGCGAGAGGTGTGGAGAAATACTTGCAGATTTTGGGTGTTCTAAAAAGATGCCTGAGCCCTCAGGGACGTGCCATCCTGGAGATCGGAGAGGACCAAGACACGATTCGCAACGAGGCCTTGCGCTGGAAACTCGGCTTCTGCGGGCACGGACTGGACCTTGCCGGGAGAAAAAGGTGCATCATCCTGAAAAAACTGCGCTAAGCGCACGCAACACCCATCCACATGAAACCCATACGCGAGATAAAAGCCAGACCACCGCAGAGATCTGGGCTGGCCTACAGGTGTTGGCCTACAAGTGCGTGTTCAGAATATCAGCTCTCCTGACTCGTACAACGTATACAAATCGTCGCAACCTCCTATGTTCTCCCCATCAATGAAGATCTGGGGCACGGTCCTGTTTCCGGAGCGTTCCACCATTTCACGCATGCCCTCAGGGTCGTCTGTGATGTCGATCTCAACGAAGGGAACGTTTTTTTTATTGAACAAAGCCTTTGCCTTCGTACAATATGGACAAGAGGCCTTGGTGTATATAAGGACTTCCTGCATGCCGACCTTCCTCCCAGAACGCGAGCGTCCTGGCTATCATAGCTTCTTGTAAATGTAAAGTTTTTTGTATGAAGGTATTGTACGGATGCGAAGGCGAGGGGCCGGTCGCGCTGTCGTTTGGTAATTTTGATGGGGTTCATCTGGGGCATGTCAGGATATTTGCGGAGCTTACACAGCGCGCCAGAGCGATTTCGTTACCCTCAGCAGCGCTGACCTTTTTGCCGCACACTGCTGTTTTTCTCAGAAAATGTGAAAACTTTTTGCTTGTGGACTTCGAGCAAAAGGCGGAGTTAATCAAGGCCTGTGGGGTAGACTACCTGCACGTAGTCGAGTTTGGGCCGGAATTTGCTCAATTGTCCCCTGAAGAGTTTGTTGTGGACGTGTTAATAAAGGGATGCAAAGCCCAGCATATTGTGGTGGGGGAAAATTGCAGCTTTGGACGCGGATGCTCGGGCAACTTGGCTGTGCTGAAACAGTGCGCGGAAGCCGCAGGGTGCGGTGTTACGGAAGTGCAGCAGTATGCCGTAGAGAGCAAGGTATGTTCGTCGTCGTCAATAAGGGATTGCCTGCGGCGTGGCAACGTTGAGACCGCAAGTGCGCTGCTGGGCAGAAGGCACGTCATCAGCGGAAAGGTCATAAGGGGAAGAGGAAGAGGGAGGCTCATTGGGTTCCCGACGCTCAACCTGAGTATGGGCCATACGGTGCTGCCCAGAAGCGGCGTATATCACGCCAGAGCGAAACTTTCCGAAACCAACCACTGGCTATCTGGCGTGGTTAACATAGGGGTGAGACCCACATTCGCCGAGGACGAGTCTTCCATACTGGAAATGCATATCTTCGATTTTGACCGCGATATCTACGGCGAGAAAGTCAGTGTGGAGCTTGTGAACTTTATCCGCTCGGAGCATAAGTTCAAGAATGTTGACCAACTTGTCGAACAAATTCGGAAAGATATCTCGAAAGTGAAGCTCAAGTACTGCCCGCAATAAAGCGCCTCTGGGGTAGTGACTCCTTTTGTGATAGACTGGCTGCTACGCGATTTGGTAGGTTCCATGGTGAAAAGGGCATTAATCGGCATAATGCCTCTGGTAGGCATCTTCGCAGTTGATCAAATCAGCAAAGCTTTTGCTGCCGATTTGTACTTAAGGTTGGGTAACGTGGAGGTTTCCAAGTTTTGCAGCTTTGTACAGGTTTGGAACACAGGAATTAGCTTTGGCATGTTCGGCTCACTGCAGAGCAGCAACTTGATCTTTACATGCATCTCTTCAGTGGTAATATCCGTGCTACTGTTCATGCTGCTACACTCTAAGTGTAATAAGCGTGCATTCTGTATGGGAGTGATAGTAGGAGGAGCTTTGGGCAACCTTGCAGACAGACTTAGATTTGGTGCTGTGTACGATTTTATCAATTTGCACGTCGGGGGGATACACTGGCCTGCCTTCAATGTGGCAGATGCTTGTGTAACGTGCGGGGCTATTGCTTTTTTGTCTTTGGAAATGAAAAATCATGAAAAGATCCTGGACCTTAGGAAAGAAAAAAAAGCGTCGCTTTTTACTAAGAAATATTAACCATTTGTGTGTACTAATTTTGGAGAACAGCGTGTTTTGTCATTTTGGACTATAGATGATGAGAAAATTATTCGCGATGGGTCTGTTATTGACTACTCTTTTTTGTAATTCTGCTCTTGCCGCAGGGTCGCGGGGTATGCAGACTGCAGAGCTAGGAAATGGGATGAAAGTTTGTGCCATACCAGACAAGCGCTTCCCTATAGTACTACATATTCTGGTGTATAAGGTGGGGGGTATGGATGACCCGCCAGGCTTTTCCGGTGTTGCGCACTTTCTCGAACATATGATGTTCACCGGAACGGAAAAAGTGCAGGATTTTTCAGAGAAGATTAACGGATTGGGAGGGAAGCTGAACGCCGTTACCTCTGGCGCATATACTGCGTATTATGAGCTGATAGGGAAACAGCATCTGCCTCTAGTGATGGCGATGGAGGCCGACAGAATGCACTCGCTTAAGCTCACTCCGGAGTACTTTGAACGCGAGCGCAATGTTGTGCTTGAGGAGAGAAAAATGCGTACGGAGGGGCACCCGCGTGGCCTGCTGAACGAGGAAGCTCTGAATGTGTTCTACCGCAATGGCTACGGACGGCCAGTTGTGGGTTGGGAACATGAGATCGCGAACTACAACATGGAGGTCGTGGAGTCCTTTTATCGCAAGTACTACAACCCCAACAACGCCATTTTGCTGGTTGTGGGGGATGTTGACTTTGAAGAAGTAATGAAGCTGGCGCATACCCACTACGGGGAGATTAAAAACATCAGTGAGGTTACAGAACAGCGATCTGATCTGAAGTTAGAGCCTCCACACAGGACCGATATTACCATAAAGATGAAAAGCAGTACTGCGTTGGATTCGGAGATATTCATGCTTTACAAGACTCCTAACTTTGCGGCTAATGGGGACTTGCGAGGATATTACGCTGCATTTCTGGCTGCTGATGTTGTGTCTGGGGACGAATTTGGGGTGCTGCACGATGAGCTGGTCCGCAAGCAGTCCATAGCAACGCATGTATCCGCTACATACGGTGCACAGGAGCTAAGCCATGGCGCGATTTCCATCGATGTATCACTGAGGCCGGGTGTTTCTGCCGAGGTTGCAAGTAAAGAAATTAAGCGGGTCATAGCAGAGCTGATGGAACATGGTGTGTCCGAGGAAGCGGTCAAGAACGCAAGGTATAGAAAAATGGCACACGTTGTGTATGACCTTGATAGCATTGAGGATAGGGCTTGGTTCTACGCCGGGCTTTTGGCCACAGGTTCTGACGTCATTGCCATGGAAGATGTCGTGAATATGATTGAAGGCATCAAAGTCGAGGACGTGAATGACGCTATCAAGGCTATTTTTGTAAATCCTGCCGTAGAGAGTCATTTGTTGCCGAAATTGTAAGATGAGGTGTGGAGTATGAGAGCTAGCTCCTTGTTGTTGTGCATTCTGGGTCTTGCCTGGGTCTTGCTTGTTGGGACGGAGTGTATCGCTGCCAAGGCACATGTAGATGTTCGCAGCGCTAGTACCAAGGGTGGAGTGAACTACTGGTACGTGGAAGAGCATGGCCTGCCCATAGTGTCAGTGTCAATTGCATTAAAAAGGGCGGGAGCTGCGTACGATCCGCGGGGCAAGAGTGGCCTTGCGTACCTAGCCTCAACCTTGCTTCCGTGGATTGAAGTGGATGAGGGTAAGAGCGTTACGCAGAAGTTGGGGGAGAAAGGCATAGATCTGTCAGTCTCGGTGGACCTTGAGAACGTGTACGTCTCCCTGAAAACCCTATCACACAATCTCGATGAAGCCTTGGACGCATTGGGGTACTGCCTCTCGGATCTTGAAATCGGGGAGGAAATTTTTGAGCGTGCGAAAGAGCGTCAAAAAGCTGAGGCGCGCCAAAGCGCAACTGAGCCCTCGGACTTAGCTGCACATGGCATAGCGCGGGTAGTGTTCGGCGACCATCCCTACGGTCGGCCCATACGCGGCATGGTTGGGGAGATTGATGGCATTACGGTTGAAGATGTGCTGCTCCACAGAAAGGAAAGCTTTGATCTGGACCAGTTAGTCATAGGGGTAGTCGGTGACGTAGATGTGAAGAGTCTATCAAACATGTTAGATAAACACCTGTCTCGACTGGGTCGAGGACAGAACAAGAAGGTGGTTGGCCCAGTTGAAATCCACTTTGGCCGGAAGGGGTATATTAAACATGAAGCTCCGCAAAGCGTTGTGATGTTTTCGGGGAGAGGCGTGCCGCTCAATGATCCGAGATACCATGCCATGCAGCTCTTGAACAACGCGCTCGGGGGGACCGCGCTCAGCTCTGTGCTGATGCGGGAATTGCGTGAGAAGCTTGGCATCACCTATCATGTTAGCAGCTTTTTGTTCAACGAGGGCCCTGCCGACCTGTTATGCGGTATTTTGTATACTGATAATTCCACAGCCAAACAGGGTGTTGAAGGGCTAGTGCGCGTTGTCAATGAGATCAAGACGCACGGATTGGATGAGCAATCGTTCGGCATAGCGAAGGCGGATATCCAGAACTCCTTCGTGTTTTCCTTGCTGGACACGGGTGCGGTCTCGCAGATGTTAATGAAGCTACAGCTGCAGGGCAGGGGATTGGACTACATATCAAGCTACAGGACGCTGTTTGACTCCATAAGCCTTCAGGATGTCAACGCGGTTGCGAAGGAAGTGTTAGGCGACTTGTCGGTCGTCGAAGTAGGGATCCAAAACAATCTGGGGGGAGACCTCGTTCTGCAGTAGGGGAAACGTGCAGAGCGGGATGTGGCGCCTATAGGCCGCGGCGTTTTTTATGGCTTTTGTTGTCACGAATACTGTGTACACTTTAGGCAGGCGTTTTGTTGCTAAGCAAGCTTTCTGAGCGCTGAGTTCTCTCTACATGAATTTTGTTGGAGGTAAGCACCGTGAATGTTCTGGAAGAAAGAGTAGGTAGTGATGTAAGAATGGGTAGTGATGTAAAAAGTATCATAAGACATAGACCACTGAGCAATGCCTATTTTCGTGCCGGTGCACTTGTTGCGGTATTGTCAATTGCCGCGTCCGCATTCACGTTTTCCTATGCCATATCTGCAGGGTTGTCGTTTTCCTGGCATGCTCCGGTCTTCATAGGGGCTGTTTCTTCCACGGCGTTGTTCCTGTTGAGTGTGGCATTCATGGCTATTATGGCTGCATTGCAGCGGCGTAGTGCCAAGAGACAATATGCCAGCAGCACCGTGCAAGTTCCTTCTCAGCACGAAAACAAGGAGTACAAGATCGAAGTATGCCGGTACGGGATGCGTCCTGGCTACAGCACGTTCCAAGTCACCCTTGCGTGCATAATCACTGTGCTGTTTATTGTGTCCGCGCTAGCGTTCGGCATGATGTTGGGTCGTGCTTCTGATCCACTGTCGTGGATTGTGAGGATTCTCCACGTGCGTGATGCAGAAAGTGTCGCGTTTGTAACTGCATTCTCAATATTCCTGGGTGCGTGCACTATGCTTTTTGTGACAAGGCTCTTGTCTACGGAGCATTCGACCGACGTGCATACGTATGTTGTAATGCCTGGACCTGCAACTGGTGGTTACGTTGCAAACGCGAAACTGCATCTCGATGATGATAATGCGCGCAGGGAGGGCATGGTTGGGGAAAATGCTGTGCATTCACCGCTGAATGAGGCCTTGGGCGACATGAGCTGGATCAGCGGAATAGTCGAGCGCGGACATACGGGTACAGGTGCGTGCCTTGAGTGTGTCATTTCCTCCGAGTCTTTAGAGCCCGATGTGGCACCTGTAAGATAGGCCATATTTTTTTCTACGATACACAACACTGTTTTTTGGGGGCGAATGGGTCACTGGGGTTCCGCGCGTTTACGTGGATTCTCTTAGCGCTTGTAGCGTGCAGGTTTTAGGCGTTTAGCATTTTTGCCGATTTGTCTACCACGACAATGCTTACGAGGGGGAAATTTGCTTTGAGTGAAGCTAGAATATAGGTGCTGTTGAGTAGTGGTCCATTTTGGGTTTTCGGATTTATCATCAAGGGCTTGCACATACAATACCTGGTGTTGAATCCTATCTATCTGTCATTCTGGTTGACAACTTCAACTCACTGTATTAGCATCGCCCGTGTGTTATCCGTATAAAGGGTGTGTGGGTTATGTCTTCTTCTTTAAAGGTCACTGGCCGGGAGCTGAGCTGGTACTTGGGCAATCGGGATACTTCCCGGCTTATCCGCTATGGTGCTGCCTTCGTCGCTGGTCTCTCGCTTGTCTCTATGGTTGGTCTTGCTACTCGTATGGGCTTCCTTGCCGAGAGGGGTGTGGAGTACGGCAAGATCGTGAGGGGGCCTCATTTTATCACGTTCATGGTGCTGTTGGCGCTCCACATTGCGTCTGTCGCTGCGGTGATGTACTTCTCTAGTGCTCGTAAAGAGGAGCTCTCTAAGAGAAGCGGGTTGTACGATGATGGTGTCACATGCCATGTTGCTCCTGATCCCGGTCGCGGAGGCGCGCAGGCAGATGATCCTTGTGATTTGGAGAAGGAGAGTGTGGTACTTCCGGTATCTTTTGCCGCCGGGGGCCGGGTCAATCCTCTCTCTAACCCGGTGGCTGTCGTTGGCATAGTGCTGCTGGCGATACTTTCTGGCATAGGTGGTGCTATGGGGCCTGGTGCTGTTCCGCTCATGATCGGTAGGGGCTTTGCCGGTGCTACGCCGCTGCAGAAGGCTTGGGCTGTCTTCTTTGTAGTCACGGTGGCTTTCTTGTTCGCTGCGTCTATAGGTCTGTTCCAAAGCGGTGGCAACAGGCTGATGACTGTGAGCTCAGGTGATGTTGAGAACGTTGGGATTGTCTCTACAATTCTCGCTGCGACTACTCCAGTAACTGCTTTTGATGACGTTGTTTCTGTGCATGTGCACGATCCGGAGTACACCGGCCCGGGAATAAGTCCGCTCGGGCTTGCAG